>CAYZAH010000277.1:0-878 GCA_964475805.1 uncultured Pirellulales bacterium
TCTGTGTCATAGCAACAGGCTACACAACACGACGAATAACCCTAAATATAGTAGAGAATAAGGTTTATCGGGGTGCCAAAATCGAACTCACAGAAGGAGGAAGAGTCGCCGGTATTGTTACCGATGCAAACGGAACGCCCGTGGCAGGGGCTACGCTGAGAACGGCTCCTTTCGCAAATCATCCGGTAACAACCACAGAAAATGGCGAATTTGAATTCGATGGCCTGGATCCAGATAATCAATATTCGTCTCTATTCGTAACGCATGCGAATTATCCGAGTGTTCAAGCATCGTTTCTATCACCAGCGGCGGGACAGACTACCCGGAAAGATGTTGTTCTCAAGCCCGGCGTGACGGTCCACGGTCGGGTCACCGATACCAGAGGAAATCCAGTTCCTGAAGCTATCGTCGGTACGACCGAAGGTTCGTGGAACGCCATCAAAGCCAAGACTGATGAGGAAGGTATATACAAACTTACAAACGGACCTGTGGGTGAATTGGTTCTTTGGGCTTTTGCAAAGAATCATGCTCCCTATGTTAAACGGCTCCCTCTGGATAGTTCTGAGGGCAAGAAATTGATGAACATTCAGTTCAACGATCCCCGGCCCCTGCACGGCAAAGTCGTCGATGCTCGGGGAGAGCCCATACCGGGAGCAAAAGTGCGAATGTGGGAGTACGAAGGAGTCCGTGGTTTCGTTACGACTAAAGATTACATCACATGTGATTCCGGCGGCAGATTCGTGATCCCCAATACACCAGCGATAGGAAAGGTGAAGATCAACGTGTACGGGGAAGGTATATCCTTTTTGACGACTGAGCTTGAGATGGGCCAGGGGGAATATGTCATTACGGTAGATCGAACCGGGAAATTGTTCGGA
>CAYZAH010000277.1:888-5886 GCA_964475805.1 uncultured Pirellulales bacterium
CATAGAACAGAGAAGCCGATCACCCGGTTTAAGATGAAACTCAGTAAAACTGAGAAAGGCACTAAGCCGGGCCGGGGATATTCAGCCTCATGGACATATTTCGACTCTACGAAGGGTCTTTTTGACAGCGGCACGGCGGGATTGATGGTCGGCAGGGAGTACTCCATAACGGTCTATGCGGATGGCTTTGATCCACTGACAATTGATCCGATCGTCGTACCGGAAACGACAAGAAACATGGATCGTATTGAGTTCAGGCTCGTGCGTGCGAGTACGATAAGCGGCCTGATCGTGGATAGTAACGATGAGCCAATCCCCGGCGCCCGCATCCGCGTTCTGACCGACGAGACGAAGTTCTATCATCATGACAACCGGGACATAACATTCAGCGACTCTGAAGGCCGGTTCAATCTGGTCGGGATTGGGACGGAAGATGGCGCTGTTTATATCACCGCCGAGTCTTTTGGTTCCTATCTAAGCTCGATTCACAAAATGCTTCAGAACTCAGGGGATTCTATACGGATCGTCCTTGCACCCGGCGCTCAGGTCTTTGGTCGAGTCCTCGATCCCGAAGGGCGGGGTGTTCCGAACGCCGGGGTGAGTGTCTCTGTCCCCTCGTGGCCGCTACATGAGATATTGAGCTCACCCTACCCAAGCCTCATCGACACAATGACTGACGCTAACGGTTATTATGTGCTTGATGATTTACCCGCCGGCCGGATTTCCGTTCGCGTCAGCTCCCGTCAAAGCCCCGGGAATAAATGGCTCGATCTGAAGCCCGGCCAGACCGTCGAGCTCAATTTCGGCGACGAAGCTGGTTTCACGCTGAGTGGCGTCGTCAGAATGGGAGACCAGCCGGTGAAAAATGCGTGCGTCACGGTGATTCTATACGATCGATCGACGAAGGACGGACGGACAAACCGCGAAGGGCAATTTCTCATCACCGGTATCCCAAAAGGAATATACGAAGTCCATATTGATGACTATTGGGATGGAGACGACTGGCTTGATGATACGAGGCAGGTCGTCGTTGATGCGAATAAGGTGCTTGATCTCGATCTTGGCGCCGGGACGATCAGTGGAGGTATTCCTGATCGGTTCGTTAGTTCGGAGAAACTGATGATCAGCACGATGCGTTCGGTATTGAAATACTCCAATGGCGATGAGCCTCGCAATCAATGGGAATATGCTGGCGAAGCCATCATTGATCCGAATGGTTTCTTCACGTGCCGCTATTTGCGAGCGGGACAGTATTACCTTTATCTACGAACAGATAAAGGAACAATGGGTATCTCGGATATCTTCGAGTTGGGTGAATCGGAACATCTGGAAAATGTTGTTTTCAACTTCGGTCGTGGGAGGATTCGACTATCTATCGTTGATCTGGAGACAGCCGATGGGATTCCAAATGCCAGTTTCGTTATCAAGAATGATTTGGGGGCTTATATATGCAGGATGGATACCGATGAAGAAGGACTCGCAGAGCGCATGGATCTGCCAAAAGGCAGATATATCGTAACGGTTCAAGTGCCCGGCTACCTCAGAGCGGAATCCGAGTGGTTAAATGTCGATGATGCTATTGACACACCCGCCACCGTGTACCTGGAGTGCGCGGCTTCAATCACGTTTGAATTAGCGACTGACATTCGACGAAAAATCACCGCCGAGATGGCCTATGTGCGTTTCCGGGCCACCAACCTGGAAAATCAGCAGGTGCTGCCAAACCCGACACTCACGTCAAATTCTCCTCGTGAAGACGACGAATATACGATTTTCCTCCTCCCGGCTCGTATGTCAAAACGTCAACCGCCCGCGATCGACCTGCCGGAAGGACGTTACGAGATTCGATACCGTCTCTATCAGGACCCAATGGGACACATCTCGTATACGGTAGCCGCGCCGATTCTCGAAGGAGCCGAGATGGTCAACTTGTCCAAAGGCCGGATGACGACTATCACCATTTCGGGGAAGTGAACTCCGCAAGAATCGGGGCGACAGGACTTGAACCTGCGACCTCTTGACCCCCAGTCAAGCGCGCTAGCCAAACTGCGCCACGCCCCGAATGGAACGACACCATTTTATTGGCAAAGAGTTCACACGCCAAACAATTTTTCGAAATTGGCTCACATACGCTCGCATCAATGCGAAAAAACTGACAGAAAAGAACAAAAACTCACAGATTTTTCGATAGAATTACAGAAATTCACGGATTTTCGCAAAGAATCTTGGGGTAGACCGTTGACAAAGTTAGGTATGACCAACTATATTAGGGTCAACGTAGAAAATAAATGGACGACAGGTATGGCAACGCAGCAGGACATTCAGCTAAGTGCATCCTTGGAAGACTATCTGGAGGCGATTTTCAACCTTTCCAGCGAGTCTAACATCGCCCGCAGCAAGGACATAGCGAACGTGCTGGGCGTCTCGCGATCGTCCGTGACCGGGGCGTTGAGATTGCTGAAGGAGAAGGGTCTGGCCAACTATAAGCCGTATGATTACGTTACGCTGACCGATTTAGGCCGATCTGCGGCAGCCGAGATTGTCCGGAAACACAATATTCTTAAAGCCTTTTTTATCAATGTTTTAAGTGTTGATTCCGAGCTGGCACAGCAGGCCGCTTGCAAGGCAGAGCACGCGCTGGGGCCGGAGATCATAGGCCGGCTGTTGCGATTCATCGACTTCGTGACGCAAACCGGCGAGAATGGCTTCGATTTGGCGCACGAATTCCAGCGATTTTGCGAAACAGAAAGCAAGAGACCTAAGTTAAGCTAAAGAAGCAGGTTATGGAGCAAGAGCAAACACAACCCCTATCGACGGTTCGCTCCGGCCAGACCGTGAGGTTAGCTTCCGTCGAAGCCGGGCACGGCCTGAACAGCCGACTGGCCTCGATGGGGATGCTGCCAAACGTCGAGATCACCGTCGTCAACAACGGCCACCCCGGCCCTTTCATTATCAGCGTCAAAGGGTCCAGGATGATGTTAGGCAGGGGAATGGCCCACAAGATCATGGTGCGAAACTGCCAGTATGAAAAAGATCACAGTCGCCTTGGCGGGCAATCCTAACAGCGGAAAAACCACCGTTTTTAACCTCCTGACCGGTGCGCGCCAGCACGTGGCGAACTACCCCGGCGTTACCGTGGAGAAGAAGGAGGGCCGCTGCAAGTCCGGCGACTACGAGATGACGCTCGTGGATCTGCCGGGAACGTACAGCCTCACGGCCTTTTCCGAGGAAGAACTTGTCGCCCGCAACTTCATCCTCCACCAGCAACCGGACGTCGTGGTCGATATCGTCGATGCTTCCAACGTCGAGCGCAACCTGTACTTAGCCACACAACTCATCGAAATGAATGTTCCGCTCGTGCTGGCCTTCAACATGAGCGACGTGGCCCAGCAGAAAGGCCTGGTGTTTGACATCGAGCAGTTGTCCGGCCTCCTCCAAGCCCCGATTGTTCCCATGATCGGCAAGAAAGGCAAGGGCAAGCAAGAGCTGCTCGATGCGATTGTCGAGACAGCCCGGCAAGACCAGATCCAGCCCAGACACCGAATCAGCTACGGCGACGAAATCGAACACGAACTGGCAGGCCTCATTACTTTGATCGTCGACAGAGAACCTGAATTAGCAGACAAATACGGTGCCCGATGGCTGGCCGTCAAGCTGCTCGAGCAGGACGACGACGTGACGGCAAAAATCCAAAGCCGCGACGTGCTCGATGCGGTCGGGCGCAGCATCGAACATCTCAAGAGTATCTTCGGCGACGAGCCGGAGGTCATCATGGCGGACCGGCGCTATGGTTTCATATCGGGAGCGTGCCAGGAAACGATCAGGATGACGGTCGAATCGCGCCACAGCCACAGCGATATGATCGACGCTATCGTCGTCAATCGCATCCTCGGGCTGCCGATTTTTCTACTCCTCATGTACGTAGTTTTCTTCCTCACGTTCAAGATCGGCTCGTATCCTATGGGCTGGCTGGAAAGCCTCTTCGGATGGACGAGCCGGACCATCGTCGCGCATTGGCCGGCCGGCAGCGAAACGTGGCTCAAATCCCTCATAGTGGACGGCATCATCAGCGGAGTCGGTGGCGTGATAGTCTTTCTACCCAACATCCTGCTGCTGTTCCTGGCCATCGCGCTCCTGGAGGATACCGGCTACATGGCCAGGGCCGCCTTCGTCATGGACCGCATCATGCACAAGATCGGCCTGCACGGCAAGAGCTTCATCCCGATGCTCATCGGCTTCGGCTGCTCCGTCCCGGCCATCATGGCCACGCGAATCCTCGAAAACAAGCGCAGCCGGCTGACAACTATCATGGTCATCCCACTGATGAGCTGCGGTGCAAAACTGACGATCTACGCCCTGATTATCCCGGCGTTCTTCGCCGCTCAGTGGGAAGGGCCGATGATGTGGCTGATCTACCTGATCGGCATCGTCCTCGCGATCATCTGCATCAAGATCTTGCGCCTGACCGTCTTGAAAGGCGAGACGATTCCGTTCGTGATGGAACTGCCCCCGTACCGCATACCGACGCTCAAGTCCGTGGTGATCCACATGTGGCATCGAGGCCGGATGTACCTTCGGAAGGCCGGAACGATCATCCTGGCCATCTCCATTCTGCTCTGGTTCGCCAGCAGCTACCCGAAACCCAGCGAGGAGTCATTGACGGGGCTCAACGCCGAGCAGGCTCGACAGGCCAGACTGGAACATTCCGTCATCGGTCGGCTGGGTCACGTGATCGAACCGGTCATCAAACCGCTGGGCTTCGACTGGAAAATTGGTACGGCGCTCATCGGCGCCACCGCCGCCAAGGAAGTCTTCGTCTCGCAATTAGCTATCGTCTATGCCGTGGGCAGCACGAACGAAGGGACCACAACGCTCCGGCAGCAATTGCAGGCGCACTACACGCCGTTGACAGGCTTTTGTATCATGCTCTTCTGCTTGATCTATGCCCCCTGCGTAGCGACGGTAGCCATGACAAAACAGGAAACCCATTCCTGGCGC
>CAYZAH010000278.1:0-5884 GCA_964475805.1 uncultured Pirellulales bacterium
GCTTTTTCCCCGTGCCAGCCTGTCCCTTTTCGGCGAGGAGCTGTGCCAAAAGCAATATCACCGCGAGCGCAAAAACCCCGCGCGAGCGGCTGCTTCGGACACACCCTGCTATTAACACACTGCCTCCGATCTTCAGAAAGCCACCTTTTCCCGACCTATCGTCTGTAACAGCCGAACAGGATCACAGGTTAGATCGTGTAGACCCCTATTTGCAGTGACCCGCACCTGATCGTTATTACGGCGGAACGATATGCAAACTACATGCCTGCCCAATTGAAGAAAGACGTTATAGTGTAACATGCTATCAAAAAATAACTTATAGTGTCCAAAAGCATACTCCACAAGAGTCGAGTACTCCGGCAATCTCACAAATGAGAATTCTTGCCAGTCGCATACTCACTTTTGAGAAGTAGCTCCACCGCTATCCTGCGCCCTTTGGGGGGGGGCGGAGCCCCGCGTCCGCGATTTCGGCACGTCTGAGCTTGTCAACCGCCAGTCGGACCGCTGTAGAGCTGTATAATCCACAGTGAATGCTCGTTGAAAAGTCCATCAATGAGACCGCTACACTGAGTCTGTTGTCCATATCCTGACAGATAGCGCTGGTGCCAGGCAATTCCTGTAATTTGTTGATCCTTTCAAATTGGCAAAAGCAGTAGGTACGACGTAAGGATTAGGCAACATCCTCACGCCGATAGCCAGCGACTCTTGTTTCGGGGAACCGATGTTGTTCGATGTTGCCCGGGACTCCCTTACAGTCACGAGGAGGTTCCTCAGATAATCCTTAGTTTGTGGATTGAGTCATTGTTTGTTTCGCTGTTTCATTTAGGTACTTTTTTCCAATCCTCCAGGAACATTTCCAATCCCATGTCCGTCAATGGGTGTTTGAAGAGATTATCCATAATCTCGAATGTCATGGTGGTCACGTCCGCCCCGATCAATGCGGCCTCTAAAACGTGGAGCGGATGCCGAGCGGCTGAGACAATGATCTTGGTGTCGAAATCGTAGTTATCGTATATGGTCCTTATTTGTTGCGCCAATTCCATACCATGGTGGCTAATTTCGTCCAGTCTGCCCACGAAGGGACTCACGTACGTTGCCCCGACTTTCGCGGCCAGAAGAGCTTGCGAAGGAGAGAAATTAAGCGTGACGTTCGTTTTTATCCCTTCCCCGCTCAAGACCTTGACTGCTTTTATTCCTTCCTTAATCAAAGGCACTTTTACCACGATATTCTCATGAAGTGCAGCGAGCTTCCTTGCCTCCTCAATAATTTGATTGGTTTCCGTGCTTACCGCTTCGACACTTATGGGGCCGTCGACGATTTGGCAAATCTCTTCGACCACTTCCATCAAAGGACGCCCCGCTTGCGCAAGTTTGGTCGGGTTTGTCGTGACGCCATCAACAATCCCCCAACTGGCCGCCTCCTTAATCTCTTCCACTATCGCTGTATCGATAAAGAATTCCATGGACGTACCACCTTTCTTCCTATCTCTCGAACACCGTTTGCTTCTTTTCTACAACCTTCTCGACCGACATCAGAAAACACCTCTACCCAGGCGGCGGACGAAAATGTTCTTTAATGAATGCGATATTCTGCTGAGTCATTTTTCTGCACTCTTGATGACTTTTGTGCCTGGACTCAAACACCAACCAGCCGTCATAAGCAATCTCTGTCATGGCTTGAAACGCGGAAGCCCAGTTAATACGCCACGCGTCCTGCAGGACACGCCCATTGTTTTTGACGTGAACCGCCGCGATCCGTTCCAGTCCAAGCAATTGAATCCCCGGAACTGCTTCTTTTCCATGTCCGTAGTAATACATATTGTCGAGGTCATAGTACACTTTAACAGAGGGATGGTCGATTCTATCCACTAAATCCTTGTTATCTTTCGGGCTCAGCGAATTCTCTAATCCCAGAATGACACCCGCTTCCTGGGCATGGAGTGCGACCTCTTTCAAGAGAGAAACGATTGGGCCATAGGATTGCTTATCCGACATATCCGGAGCATTCTTTCGGAAGAACGCCACCAACATGACTCGCGCGCCCAATATCTCCGTCGCCCGGATCGAATCGAGAAGGTCCAGCCCGGAATGAGGGCCCCAAGCGGTATGGCTCCAGACTCCGGCCGTACTCGGGATCATCATTCCCCATCGATGAGCTCCCTCTTTATAGCGCCGAGCGACAGACAAATCCCTCATATTGGGCCGGCCGCTCGCTATCTGCAACTCGACTCCCGAGATACCCGGAATGTCCCGGGCGACCTTGAAGGTGTCGATGTTCGCAACCATGCTTTTCGACGGGTCTTTAGGATTACGAAGGCTGGCCTGCCGGATGCCGATTTTATAAGGAAGCTGATTCTGTGTTTCAGTATCTTGCCTTTGGGCGGAGGCCGATCGCGCAGCGGCGAACAGGCAACCCGCCGTGCCGTGCGCTAATTGTTGCAGGAACGTGCGTCTTTTCATCTTACTTTCAAAAAAAATGTCCGTTACAGTCTCTTGATACGGATATTTCTCCATCGGCATTTGGCGCCCTTAGTCCAAGCCTGTGTGCCTCCGTGTACCTGAAACGCAATAGGTCCTTTTCTGCCTAATGTCTGAAGGATTCTATCCTTATCGTAATTCGGCTGAGGGCAGCTCGCTCCATCGAACTCTGCGATTTTGGTCTGGTTAATCCAGGTCGTGATTCGAGGGTACTTTCCGACGCAGCGGACTCGAAGCGTATTCCATTGCCCGATCTTCCAGGTTGACAACCAGTCCTTAGGCGTGGCGCTGTATACCAGATAACTCGGATCCCATGCAATCTTGCGCTCATCGGGCTTTGTCGTGAAACCAGTAAGGGTTCCCTGATCGTTCAATGTCCCAAAGATGTTAAAGGGGCGAATAATCATGCGTTTTTGACCTGTGGGGGTTTCAGTCGATATCCACCCGACATTGCCATGATCGTGGTAGTCCACGTAGACCTGAAAACATTCTCCCCGCGGATTTGT
Organism: uncultured Pirellulales bacterium; assembly: GCA_964475805.1. Taxonomy (GTDB): domain Bacteria; phylum Planctomycetota; class Phycisphaerae; order Sedimentisphaerales; family Anaerobacaceae; genus JAFGTG01. Next base: position 2,985 of record CAYZAH010000278.1, read on the forward strand.
CCGAAGGAATACGCCGCTATCGACACCCCAATCCGGGGCCAGCTCCAGGAGCAATTCAAAATCGCCATATTCCTGATCGGTCATTAGAATCCCCCCATTTCCCGAACCGGGAGGATCTTGCTCTCCAGTAATAGCTCCGTTTTCCACTTTCCAGCTTCCCCCATGACCGTGGACGATCTTCTGGACATTCGTGTGCCAGCCTTGAAGGTTCTCCCCGTTAAACAGCCGAACAAATCCTTTTTCTACTGCAGTCTTCTTGGTTTGTCCAAAGACAACCATGTGGGAAGAAGCCCCGAGGCCTGTCCCCACAACAGCGGCAAGAAATTGTCGGCGATTCGTCGTTTTGGTAGCCATACTCTTCCTTAATCTGTAGATAAGTGTCACACAAGTTCGTTCACATTGACGACAATTCTTTCCTGGGCGGAGATAATCGCCCCTTCACAGATCTGGATGGACTGGCGGCCGATGTAACCATCCGGATAAGGATCGGCCTGGCCCGCCAGCACCCGGGCGAAATACTTCCACTGATCCGGCGTTCCATCGCCACCGCCCGGCAATTTCATTTTCACCGGTTTGGGAAGAGGTTCCTGGGTGGGAAAGCCTCGTGCATATCCGTAGTTAATTTCCAGATTTCCCGCATCCAGCTTGATCGTGCCGTTGACGGCAAAGAAGTAGTCCGCGGCGGAAGGGCCATACGCATAGAGATTGCCGCCGTAGTTCATCATGGCACCGTTGGCGTAACGGACGAGGACTCCGCCATGATCCGTGGAGTTTCTCGTGCGCAGCGCAAGGTCGTTCACATCCTGCAAGCTCACAACGGTCAGCGGCTCGCTGTCGAATATCCAGTTGTTAACGTCGATGGTGTGGGCGCCCATCTCGTAGACAACCCCGCCACACTTGTCCTGATTCAACCGCCAATACTCGACGCCGGGCGGATATTCATCTTCGGCCGGCACACGCCAGTCGCCCCGGTAGGAATTCACATCCGAAGAGAGAATTTTCCCAACCGAAGCCTTTCGAATTGTCTCCACGGCCTTTTTATAGCTGCTGCAGTGCCGCCTTTGCGTGCCGATTTGGATGGCTCTTTGAGTGCGTTCTGCAACAGCGATCATTTCGTTGCAGTCGGCGACCGTCAGGGCCATAGGCTTTTCACAAAAGACATGCTTTCCCGCTTCCAGGGCCGCGACGACTGCCATCCTATGCAAATAATTGGGCAGGACGACAGCGATAGCATTTAAATCTTCCTGTTCGAGCATCTTTTCCATCTCGACATATTTACGCGGCTCGGGACCTCCACGGATCAACTTAGCCCTCCGATCCATCTTGTGGGGGACGAGATCGCACAAGGCGGCGACTTCAATTTCCGGAACCCCGTTCAATGCAGAGATATGAGACTTGCTTCGGTTCCCACAACCGAGGATGCCAACCTTGTAAGACCCTCCGTGCGCGGGCTTTTCTATAATCAGTGGGCGATTACCCGCCAAAACACGCTGGGTGCCTAATAATGTCAAGGCGGCCGCTTCGCCAGCAACCAAGCCCCCTCTAATGAATTCTCGACGCGAAACGCCTTCTGAGCTCATTTGTGGTCTCCTTTCAGGTCTGAATCCGAATCATCTGAACTTGCCAAGGATATAGTATCTGAATCATGTTTAGTCAACTTTCTTACGGACCATAAAGTAACGGCGCCGCTCAGCACACATACCACAAGCCAACAGACGCCCCATAGGTATTCACAAAGCAGGAATTTGCCCAACCCGAAAAGGCAACCCAGAGTCGCCAGAATCGAAGCCAGCCATCCCACAAACGCTACTTTTAGATTATCTCTTGCGCTTGTGCCCTCAAGTTCCTCAGTATAGCCTGAGACAGGTTTCCAGAACGGTCCGGCAGGGTTCACTTTGTGATAAAAGTCTCTCAGTTTTTGCTTCTCACAAGGTTTTGTCAACAACGTGACTATTACCCAAATGGTCGTCACGATAAAAAAAGAGATAAACATATAGTCGAAACCGTGCTGATTGAATTGGGCTTCGGTACCATAAATCCCCCACCGGAATACAGCGAGACTGACGAACGCCGCCGCCATCGCCGCAAATTCACTCCAGGCGTTAATCCGCCACCAGTAGAACCGCAAGATGTAAACCAGACCCGCGCCCGATCCAAGCCCGGCGTAGATAAAAAACACGCTTCGCATATTACTGACAATCAACAGCATCCCCAGTCCTACGATAAGCTGGATGACGCTGACCCATCTCGAAACGGTGACATAGTGGTGGTCGGGTTTATCCTTTACGAAAAAGGGCTTGTAAAAATCGTTCACGAAATACGACGCACCCAGGTTGATCCGAGTATCAACGGTTGACATAAACGCCGCAAAAAGACTTGCAACGACCAGCCCTCTGAGGCCCATGGGAACAAAATTGATTGTCGAAAGGTACACGACTTCATGGTCTGCGAACTTCTCCAGCGGAAATATCAAAAGTGTCGCCAGAGCGGTGATGATCCAGGGAAGAGGTTTCAATGCATAATTGGCGAAATTGAACCACAGACTCGCAAGCAAGGCGTGCTTTTCATTTCTGGCGGCCAACATTCGCTGGGCCACGTGGGCCTGACCACCGGGTTCAGCGCCGCCGTACACCTGGGACCACCATCGAACGGCTCCATAACCGATAACGACCAGCAGAGAAATTTTCCCCGCTTCGGTTGCTCCCAATGCCGGCGCAAAATCCAGTTTATCCGGCATGGTGTTCTTGAGCTGAGCGATCATGTTTCCAAGCCCACCGACCTCCGGCTGCTTGCATGCATAGACAGCCAGTAATATGGCTCCCGTCATGGAAAGTCCGAACTGGACAAAGTCCGTAACGACAATCGCACCGAATCCGGACACGAAGCAATAAAACAATGCA
>CAYZAH010000279.1:0-5877 GCA_964475805.1 uncultured Pirellulales bacterium
AAAACAACAAAGCCACCCTCAACACCTGTGGCATCAGCGAAGTCTCCCGCCGCTACTAACGTGCCGACCATCAGAGGCAAAATCAAAACAGAGACAACAAAAACACCTTTGTTCATGATGAATCTCCACGTCATTTTCGGTTGCCGCTTGCAAAGTCAAAAATCACAAATCGATAATCCGTTAGTATCCTACTCTGCCCCAGATAGCTGTTTGCATCTTCTTCAAATCATCCAAGCCCTGGTCCGTTTGAGGCTGGAAATTGTACGGGGGGTGCAGCATTTTGCCGGCGCGGATCGTTTCCACTCCCCGGTACTTCCAATAGTCGCTGTGGCCGTCGGCGAAAGAAACGTTCGTGCCATCCCCATGTCGGACAAACGGCGGATCCCACCAACTGGGCGTCGTGTAGTGAATCGCGTAGCTATCGGGGCTGATTTGGCCTTCATCGAGGAAGACAAGCCTGAAAGCCGGGGCGGGATCGATGATCTCCGTTCTCTTCTTGACCATCAGCACCGTCTTGCCCACTCTCACTCCTTTGTTACCGACAAATGTCCCTGCGGCATCGAAGCAGCCGTTCATCCCGTAGCCCGTAGAGTATGTGCGCATCTCTCCGCGAATGCCTGTCGGGCACCGATACACCTTTTCGGCTTTGCAATACGGAAAGAGCGCTCCGGCCCGGATGGCCCCCATTTGTGTCTCGATCGGGCGTTGTTCTCCCTGCGCGTAGCCGGAGGCGCAATCGTTTCCGACCCAGTACTTTTCGCCCTCGTGCGGACCCGAGGTGGGCACTGGGGCGGTCGGGGCGGCGCTCGGGGCCCAATAGGCTTCACCATTCACGATTTTCTCGTCGTTCTCATCGGCGTACATAGACCACCCGAGCGTTAGTGTCCTGAGATAATTGAGGCAAACCGCACGCCGACCCTGTTCTCTGACCCGGTTCAATGCCGGCATGAGGATCGCCAGCAATATCGCAATGATAGCGATCACCACCAAAAGCTCTATTAACGTGAATGCTCCGTGACGGTTTGGAAATCTGTGGTTGCGCGCTGTCATACCTGTACCCTTCCTTTCAATTCCACGTGATGGCATCCGAGGTACCTCTGACCTTTCACTTTTATAACACAAAAATTCTCTGGTAACAACAAGATATTGAATTTCGATGCTCTTCTCACTGTTGGGAATATCCGTTCAAGATTCTCTCATTCATGAGGAACACACTTCGAAATCCACTCTGTTCAAGACGATCGTGTCATCTTTTTGTTTCTATGTAAGTATATGTGCGAGAGTATGTTATAGTCTTTCCCGCTCACGGCTATGACAATATACTTGCGTTGTGGCGCGTCTTTTGCAACAATATTAAGACTTGGCGTGTGCCTATCCCTGCCCGTTTGGAGGAGGGATAAAGCAAAGAAACCGGTGAACGGTCAATCTGAAGGAGAGTACGATGCAAGAACGAACGAGTTTTGTGGTCGCAGTGTTCGCCCTTGTTGTCCTGTTGGTGGGTACCTCGGATGTGTTAGCTCAGGCACTTACCTGCACGGACTGCCACAATGACACGACGCTGATCACAGGTAAGAAAACTGCCTGGAGCGAGTCTGGACATGGAACTGGTACGGCCTACCTGCGTGGGACAAGCGCCAGTTGTGCCGGTTGCCACTCCGGCGGCGGTTTTAGCGCTATGATTGCCGCGGGACTTAATCCAGGTACAGTCACGGAAGGGGATCCCAATCCGACTCGTCAAGACTGCCGCGCCTGCCATCAGATTCACACCAGTTACACTTCAGCGGACTGGGCTTTGGAAACCGGCAATCCGGTAACCCTCTACGCTCTTCCAGACGCAGTCTTCGACGGCGGCAAGGGTGACCTGTGCGCCAACTGTCACCAGCCGCGTCGCGACTTCCCCGTCGCCGAGAACGGCATGATTACGGGAATTAGCAGCCACTGGGGTCCGCATCATGGCCCGCAGAGCGCGATGATGCTCGGTCTGGCGGGTTCCGTCAAGGGCAATTCCGGCGCGCACTACGCGCTGGTCAGGAATACCTGCGTTACCTGCCACATGGGTGATAACGCCAGCCATGGATTTGAGCCGAGCGTTGCGGCCTGTCAGCTTTGCCACCCGGGTACCGAAGACTTCGATATCCATGGCGTGCAGACCGAGATCCAGGGGATGATCGATGAGCTCGGAGACGCTCTGGTCGCTGCGGGCGTGCTGAGTGAAAACAGCGCGGATGGCCATCCGACCGTAACGGAGGCCCCCGAGAACGTGGCCATCGCCCTCTGGAACTGGATCTACGTCGCTCACGAGGACAAGAGCCTTGGCGTCCACAATCCAGGTTACACCAGGAAATTGCTTCAAGCGGGGCTTGATGCTATACAGCAGTAAGTTGCATAGATAGCGTTGAAGTTCTATAAGTCATAAAAGCGGGACCGTCACCAAGACGGTCCCGTTTCATTTGGCCACGTCAATACTCTTGCGGTGAATGTTGTTTGCCGTGACACATCAGATAACACCGGCCGTGGAATATGCCCATGTCTTCATACTCCAGGCGTCCCGTCGTTGGGTCGGAACGCACGATGGAGATATCGAAGTTTATCAAGTGGCTGTTGTTGAGTCTTGTTCCCTGGGCGGAGCTAATGCCGTGCGCGTCGTGACAAGCCGAGCATGGAATTTCCTGACCTAAATGTCTGGCGTGCTCTGGGAAACTCTCATCGTTCAAAATGCTGTTGCGGCTGTGGCATTGATAGCAGAGCTCGTAGGAATAGCTGCTCTCGTGTGTAAAATCGGCCGTCTCATACCGGTAGGCGAGGAGATAAGGGTAGTTGGAACCGTGTGGGCCTCTGGCGCCGGAAGTGCTGTCCGAGTTGTGACAACTTGTGCAATAGATAAGTGTCGAGACGGTCATCGGTGGTTTCAGGCTTGGTACGTTCCGGTTCAGTCCCGGCGCGACAACGGGATGAAAGGAAACAGCGGAAGGATCGAATTCCAGTCGCGTGTTAATCTGTGTGATCTGTCGGGTTATCATGGACCGAACCCGGGCCGGATTATCGGCGTGGCACTTGAAACAGACCTCGTACTCGAATTGAACCTGCTGGGTGGGGCTCCCGGAGGCCGTTACGCCCGAAACTCCTTGCATTGCGCCGGGCACGACCGGAGGCTGGGCCGGGACATTCTGGACTGCATGTGGATTATGGCAATCGACACACTCCACGTGGTTCGGCGCCGCCAGAGGCGATTCCCTTATGTCATGGATGCCTTCATATCGAAACACGTCGTGCCGGCTGAATTTGGAAAAGTCGGGTCTCAAATTCGTTGCGGCCACGGAGCCGTCATGGCAGTCGAGGCAATTCTCTTCCGACCGGGCGAAGTGAAGCAGGCGTTCGGGCCCGCCGGCGGAGTGGGGCCGGTGGCAATTCGAACAGCCGTTCTCCATCAGCGTGGCATACTCGCTGTTTTGCAGGTATGGATCATCCGCGGTCAACACCACAGCCGTCGAGCTCTCGTGTACCGAAAGTCGCCACCCGGCCAGATCGTGGCACGCGGTGCACATGGCCGACTGACGGTTGGGCATAACCAGGAAGTCACCATATCGGTTATCATGAGGGTCGTGGCACGTCGTACATTGCAGCTCGCCTGACTTGTCCAGCTTGAGCTGTTCGGGCAAAAGGGAAGGCGAGCGTATTTGGACGTCCTCCGTGGACAGCGCCGTCGAATAGACAAAACTAATCGGGTGGTCGTCGGACAGGTCCGTTCCGAGGTTTGCAGCGCCGGGCGGGATATAGGCGCCGCCGGCGGAAGGGCTGGTCACCGTCTCACTCAGGGCCACGGTTCCATCGTGACAACTCAGACACAGTTTGCTCGAACCCGTCGGCTGACCGACGTTGGCTTCCAGTGAGGAGCTTTGGTATATCCGGTAGACGGCGGAGGAGAGCTTGTGACTCCATAGCGGCGTCCCGCTCAAAGCTCCGTGCGGCGTATGACAGAAACTGCACACGTTTCCTCCCGCCACGGCAGACAGATCGTGCGGGGAACCTTCCGTCTGAGCGACGGCAGCCCCTGGAGCCAAGCCCCATACTACGACTATCACAAGCAGCCTTGTCAGGTTTGTCCATTGAGTCTTCATTTCTCGGCGTGCTCCAGAAGCTCAAATACCTGGATTCGTTTGTTGAATGAGTCGGCGACGTAGATTCTATCATGGTCGTCGATGAAGATGCCGGCCGGCAGCCAGAACTGACCGGGCTTTGTCCCTTCCTGCCCGAACGCCATGAGGATATGACCTTGCGGATCGAAGACTTGTACGTTTTCAAACTGGCGGTCCGTCACGTAGACGTTGCCGAAGGTATCCACGGCGACTCCACATGGATGCGCGAAGTTGCCCGGCCGGTCTCCCTGCTGGCCGAACGTTCTCAGGAACGTGCCGTCCGGCCTGAATACCTGGATTCGGTAGTTCAGAGTGTCGCTCACGTACAAATTGCCTTGTGCGTCAAACCAAAGGTACGTTGGAAAATTGAACTTCCCCACGGACACACCTCGGGAGCCGATCTGCCGGACAAATTTGCCGGTCGTCGTGAACACGTAGATCGCATGGCGCCCGGTGTCCGTCACGTAGACTGTTTTACTGTCGGGATGAAAAGCGATGCCGGACGGCCTGACGAACCGTTCACCTCCGAATGACATGACAAATTGCCCGTTCTTCTGAAAGACACAGACCTTACGGAGAATGCTGTCGACCACGAAGATCCATCGATCTACGACGGCTAAGCCGACCGGCTTGACCAGTTTCCCCTGCCCAGGCATGTCCGTGAACTGTGTATACGTACGTTTGTTGAGATCGAAGACGTGCACGACCGCCCCGGCTGTATCGGCGACGAAGAGTCTGTTGTCCAGGTCAACCACAACGGCGTAAGGCGCTAAGAGAACCCCGACTTCCTTCCTGCCGAAGAGTAGATTGCCAAGCCCCTCCGACCAGGAGGGTTTTCTCTTGAGGTCGGCTTCCGTCGATAGTTGCCCGACGTATCGGATGCGCGACGTCTCAGGTGGTTCCGGCCAGACGAGCGAGACGCCCGGTTCGGAAAAGACCTTGCTGCGTTGATTCGCGCATCCGCTGAAGAGCAACAGGAGCACGAGACCCAGAACGCACCATTTGAGAAGGCATAGCTTCTTGCCGGATATTATTCCCTTCACGATCATCCTTCACGTCCCTTTATGATTTCAGCAAGATTGAAGCCGGACATATCATTAAAAAAATCGTTTGAGTCGAATATACAAAAAACTGTCGTCAATTTCATCACTTCTACGGTCGAGTGTGCTGTATTCGACACCCAGGACGACGTTCAACTGGCGATAGTTGTACCGCAATTCCGAATTCATTTGAAATCCTCTCGTGGTGCCGAATCTCGTATCATCCTCATGACGGTATTCAAGGCGAGCGGAGAGATCGTATTTGTCCGTTAATCGGCTGTAAATTTCGCCGCCCGTCCTGAACAGCACAACGTCCCGCGCATCCGGTGGGCCGAAGTCTATCCATTGATTTGAGACGCGTACGCTGGTGGTCGTATCTGGATTTATTGACCAACTATATCGGCCATCCAGCTTCCTGCTCGTCGAGGGAATCTGAGTCGAGTTCTCATCGCTGTATTCGGCCAGCAGGAACAGGCCCTTGTGCGCGTAGTCGGCGCCTACGGTATTGACCGTATACTCGTCAGGCGTAATCTGCGTGACTGTGGAGCGAATCTCTTCGTCTTGCCGTTGATGCGCGTAGTAGACCGAAAAGTCGTTCTCGAAACGCTCTCTGACCGTGAAGTTCTGGCGAAGCGTGTTTTCCTGTCTCTCAGGCTCGATGAAGAAGTTGTAATCGACGAAGAATTCCTGGCCCTCCGTGA
>CAYZAH010000280.1:0-5863 GCA_964475805.1 uncultured Pirellulales bacterium
GGTCGTAATCCATTAGGTACACGCGCCCGGCTAAGATTGCCGGCCCGGCGTAGCCCTCGCCAACCTCAATAGACCAAAGTACGGGCGGCCCCTCGGCCGGCCACGTCTTGGCCAGCGGGACGTCTTCCGTGCAGATCGCATCGAAGTTCGCACCTCTGAATCGCGGCCACGCGCCGGGCACGTCCGCCGGCACGCCGTCGAACTTGGTCAGCGTACCCTTGATCTGCAAAGGCTCGCTATCCTTCGATGGGGCTTGCTGAGCCTGCTGGACGGGTGGAACACGCTCCGTCAGGTCCACCGCCGCGTTGGCGCTGAGCCATACGTACAGCAACCCCACACCGACAATGGCACAGAAGATAGGGATTATCTTGGCGATTACAGAGTTCTTCATAACCCGATCATATCAACCGCGAAGTGAGCCAAAGGGACTAAAGTGAACTAAAATGAGCTAAAGTGTTTTGAGATTGACCACAATTTTAGGCACTTTAGTCACTTTCAACTTTAGGCACTTTCACTACTCATTTCTCAGCGCATCCAACATTTGTCCACTCAACGCGAAGGCCGCAGCCATCCATATCCATATCATACCACTTATTCCAATCGCCGCAACCGTCAGCACGAGTGACACGTATTCTACTTGCGAGCCGGGCGAGCTCAAGGCGGGTCCCACCGCCACTATCGCGGCCACCGCTCCACACGCTAAGCCGAGCAGCATCAGCCCGCTGTGCTCGTGAAAGATCATCTTCCTAAGTGCGACCTTGTCGAAACCTACGGCCCAGAGCATCGCAAGCTCGCCCCGTCTATCCAGCACGTTGCGGAGCACGACAAGCCCCAACCCGACGCTGCCGAGAATCAATCCCAATCCGCCCAGCAACTGAAAGATCGACATGTACGTATTCTCGACCGCGCTGAACTGGGCCAATCGCTGCGCCGCCGGGGTCAGGGCCAGGCCGAAGTCACGCAATCCCGAGGAGAGCTCGTTCATCACGGCGTCGGTCTTCTGTCCCGCCGAGTCGATCAGGAGCATCCTGTATCCATCCTCGGAGGGGAATCGTTTGACGAATTCGTCCTCGGCGATCACGAGGCTGCCCTGCAGGATGGAATTCTTCAACATGCCGACGAGTCGCAGGCGAAAAGTCCGACCCTTCTCATCGGTATATTCCAGATCGTCCCCGACCGATTTGCCGAGCGCCCAGATAACGGTCGCGTAATCCCCCACCGCTGGGATTACGTCGTCTCCCAAGTCCTGGTTGAGCAGATTCCATCCTTCTTGCCGTTTGGCGCCCTTGATGACCTTGGCAAATGTGAAGGAACCTCGCGTTTGCAACCGGTCCGGCTGAACGCCCAACAACCGCGGACTTTGCGCCCGGTTCAAATTGAAACAGCTTGCGTCGTCCCCGTCGTGCACACGCAACTGCACGACCTCCACGCCGTCAAGAGTCGCGTCATCCAAGCCCATCGCCTTGCGTCCGGCTGCGCTGTTCAAGTCGTGAAGGATACCGATGGTGGATTCGCCATACAGTGTGAAGCCTCCGGTCCCGGAATCCCGCTTATGGGCGTCCGCTGACGGATCGTGCTTATTCGCTCCGACGGCAATGACCATGAATATCCCACACGCGAGCAGCCCGACGACGGCCAGGCTGCGCCCGCTTCGCCGGGTCGAGTTTCGCACTCCCAGGCCCGCCAAAGAAGTCATTGTCTTGTTCCAAACCGCACCCAGCTTCTTGAGCAAGGCACTGGTCAATCCCAGCCCGGCGATCAGGAGCAAGGTCCCCGCGCCGAAGAACGCCCCCGAAACGGAACTGCTGTCACCATGTCCGAGGATAACGAGTAACAACACGGCTCCGACTGTCGCAATGGCTGCGACCCACAGACCTACCTTTCCCTTCGAGGCGTGCTTCGTCGTGAAGAATTGCCACCGCACGTTCCCGGAGAGAAGCTCCCGGGCCGGTCGAGAAACCTGTTTGCGCAAAGTCAACCAAATGGCAAACAGGGATACCAGGACCGCCCCTAAAGCCCCCCCGATCAAGGTCAGCGGTTTAGCGTAGAAACGGATGGTCGAGCCGGCCACGGCCGTGTGCCAGATGGTCGCAAGGCCGTAAATCATCAACCGGGTATAGAGCAGCGCCACGGCGCTTCCGACAATCGCTCCGAGCAAAGCCAGTGTTCCGCTTTCCAGGAACAATAACCGCCTGATTCGCCTGGGCCGAAGGCCGACCGCTAACAACATGCCGATCTGCCCGCTGCGGTTTTCCACGCCGAACACGAAGACCAGGCTCGTCAAGATCAGAGCCGCGATCACCAAAAACATGCTCAGGCCAAGGAAAAGACTGCCAAAATCGGTTGAGCCGGAGCTCGCCTTCATGCCGCGATCTCGCACCGGCTGAAAAAACAGTCCCGCCGTGGCTGGATCGACCGCGCTCAATAGCTTCATGCTAATGTTGTCGATGGAAACGTTCTTCGATGGATAGCGCACGGCGGTGAGGTTTCCATATCTGTTGGCCCAAATCCTCTGGCCTGCTTCGAGCGTGACAAATGCCTTCGGCGTGCCTCGATATCTGTCCCAGTAATCCTCGTCCTTCTGACGTATCTTGTCGAGATCGATGGGGATGCCCGCGTGCCAGTCCCGGCAGTTGTCCACGCCCGTCAATCCGGGAAAATCAGGCATCAATTGGGGATCCGCGGCGGGGCCTTCCATCGGCAAAATCGCCCGAATGTTAAAATAAATCTTCTGTTCCCGAAGTTTTCGCATGGCTGTGAGAACATAGTAGCGAAGCTCAAGAATATCCCCCACCTTCGCGCCGAGGTCATCGGCGAGCCATTGGTTGATGAGAATCTCGTCGTCCTTCATCGCCGCCGGAACAATGTCACCCGTTCCCATCGCCGTCACCATCGAATACGGCGTCGCCTTATCACCCACGCGCAGCTCGTTGACGAAATACGTCAAGATTCCAACCGCGCCGTTGCCCGCATTCATTGCCGCCTTAGACAAAGAGTCGGCCATAAAAACTCGTCGGCTGCGCAGCTCAATCGCCCCTTGCTGCTTCAATGTCCTTACCTCAAGACCCGCATCCCCAAGCTGCCAATCCTTCTTCATCGCCTCGTTCGCCCGCGTCAGAGTCAGGCTCGCCCCCGAAGGGTCCGCGACCAACAGCATGTTAGCTTGATCCTTATAGCCCAGCTTGTCTTGTATCCAATTCAAAGGCACAAAGATGTTCAAAGGAGCCGCTTGATTGGCTTGCAGACTGAATCGCCCGAAATCCGATTCGTCTGCGACCGCTTTTATCGTAAGGCGGAACGCCATCGACAAATCCGAGTCGGGCGTCAGCGGAAGGTCTCGTGACATCAGGCTTGGCCGCTCGATTCGCAACACCACTTCATCCCCCGCGGCCACGCCGAGCCTCGTCGCTAATGTTGCGTTGAGGACCACCTCCTCGCCTGGATCATTGCCTAACGGATTTTGGCCTCCTCCAATCCCGAAGAAACGTTCATCGACGCCGAGTACCTGGACGTTGTTGGCGCGCCTTGTATCGCCGCTGTCGCTAATCAATCCCCGCACTTGCAACAGGGGGGCCGTCGATGTTTTCAATTCTTTGCCAAGGTCATCGGCTAATTGCGCCCGAAAGAAACCGTCCCGCGAAAGAAGAGCAAACTGTGTAGCGCCCAATCGAGCCTCCGCCATCATGCGCAGGCTGTGGCGCACCGAATCGCCGACCACCAGGGCGCCGGTCAAAATCGCGGTGCTCGCGACGACCGTCAGCAAGACGCCCACGTTCGTCCGCCAGTAGAAGGTTAGACTCCGGCCTGCAAGTCGCCACAGACTCATCACGCACTCCTGTCCTTTAGCGAACCTTCGGTCAGCTCCATGACCGGCCCGATGCGCGCAGCGAGTTCGGCTGAATGTGTGACAACGATCAACGCGACCTTTTCGGAGCCGTTCAGCTCGACGAGCAGATCGGCGATGTTCTCCGAGGCTTCTCGATCCAAAGAGCCGGTCGGCTCATCGGCGAGCAGGAGCTTGGGCTGGTTAATCAATGCCCGGACCACGGCCACTCTCTGTCGTTGCCCGCCGGAAAGCTCACCCGGCCGATGCAAGAGGAAATCCTTAAGACCTACACGTTGCAGGAGATTTGTCGCCCGATCCTCAGCGTCTTTCATCGAGGATCGGTTCTTGTCCGCGAGCGTCGGCACGAGAACGTTTTCCAGAACCGTGCATTGGGGTAAGAGATGGTGCAATTGAAAGACAAACCCGATTTGCTTATTGCGGATTCTTGCTAACTCGCTCTCATCCAGCGTCGCCAGGTCTCGTCCGTCGAACAGGACGGTCCCGCTTGTCGGGCGGTCCAGCGCGCCGATGATGTTCAGCAACGTACTTTTACCGCTGCCGGACGGGCCTACGATGACTGTAGACTGACCCTCATCGAGTTTCAGGGTAACGTCCTTGAGAACGCAGACTCCGCCCGCATTCCCCGGTGACTCGTAGGTTTTTGCCACGTCAACAAGCTCAAGCATTCGTACCCTCAGATGCCGTGTTGGGCTATTTCTCGGTATATACGCAGTAAATCCCGAGCAGTTTGGTCAATATTGAGTTTTTCATGGGTCGCCTTTCTGCCTTGCTCTCCGAGTTGCCGGGCCTGTTCGGGATCGAGCAGCAAGGTTTCCAGTGCCGCCGCCAGAGCCTCGGCGTCGTTAGGTTCGCACAACACCCCGCCGCCGGTCATCTCCAGGAGTTCCGGGAATACGCCGTGCGCAGGCTGCACGACCGGCACGCCGGCCGCTAAGGCTTCGAGCACGTACAAGCCGCAGGCAACGGGATGCCTTTCCGGCACACACAGTACCGAAAGTGTTTGCAGAAAGTCAAGTTTTGCCTGGTGGTCGAAATGGCTGAGAAACTCTACGTCGTCGTGCACGCCGTGATCGCTTAGCTTCTCCCGGAGCTGGCTCAGGAACGCTTTGTCGCCCGCACTTCTGCCGCCCGTGACGTGGAGTCTTGCGTGGCCCAGTCTGTCGCCCTTCTTCAATGCGATAAAGGCGTCAACCAATGTGTCCAGGCCCTTGTCGGGACACATTTGTGAGAGAAAGCCAATCGTAGGGACATCGGGCCGGGCTTGGCACGAACCGTATCCCTCCAACTCGATTCCCGTGTAGGCCACCTCGACTCGATCCGAGTCAAGGCGCAGCCTCTTCCGCATCACCTCCGCGTAGTATTTACTCACGGCGATGAATGTATCCACGTCGCCGGCTCGCTCGGCGAGAATCTGCCAGGCTTGCTCAGCGTACGGAGCAGGCAGGCCGTCCAGAAAACCGTCTTCGTCCTGGAGCAGACAGACGACCGGCACGCCAAGTCTTTCCTTAATACGCCGGGCAAGACCTAACAACAGAATATTGGAGAGGCATACGATGTCGGGCTTGTCTTCCTGGTCGTCCAGCCAATCAACGAGACGATTCAGTTCCTTTATCTGCCGGCCCTCCTCGCCTCGCAACATAGAGATCGTCGTCTGACCTAAATCCTCCGGGCTTGTCATCCCGGCCATCCGCCCAACCCATGTTAGGAGCCTGGGCGAATCGAACCACCGGTCGAGCCAGCGGGGCGTCTTTCTAAAGACGCTCAGTTTCTGCTGGAGGTAAACGTTGACTCCGCCGAAAAAGATGGGCGAGACCGGCCCCGGCTTATCCTGCTCGAAGGATAGAGGTAAGTAGAGAGGAACCATCAGCACGTCGTGCCCCAGCGCGAGCATCGCTTTGACTAACGCGGCGTCGCGCAGACAATTCTCGCAATAGAAGCTGTCACCCGCGCTTGGTGTAATCTGGACAATTCGCATGAAGTTCTTTTTTTAGACAGGATTAACAAGATTTACTGGAT
>CAYZAH010000281.1:0-5848 GCA_964475805.1 uncultured Pirellulales bacterium
CGTTGACCATCGCGATCAGAAATGAGACGCCGCCGGCGCCGAAGATGTCGGCGATTTGAATGATCGTGGTGTTGTGATACTGGCTATGCGCGAGAAATCGCCAGAAGAAGCCACCCAGGAAAAAGCCTTGCATTCGCTCGATGCCGACGATCAGGATCGCGGACGCCAGGAACAAAGGTATCCCCTTCCTCCGGCAATAGCGCAAACACAGCGCCAGCACAGGCCAAAGCAATCCGGTGTATGTACAGAAAATGAGCCAGCCGACAATCGTCACTGGGGCGACCCAGTAGAGATTGACCATCCAATAGACCAGGCAGACGAGGTAGGTGATGAGGAACAAACGGCGAGGATTCGCTTCCGGCGAGCAAGCAACTATGAATGGCACAAACGCCACCCACGCCAGCACCGAAACGTCAATCGGAGCCTGAATCACCGTCAACAGCGCCGCACTAACCACAAACGGCAGGGCGGAGTACAGAATGTAGAACCTGGAACGGCGGGGCCTGACCCCTTCATTCTGCACTCTCAATTCTCCATTCGTCATCAAAGATCCTTTAACGCCGTTGCGATTTGTTTTACGTCGTATCGCTTGCCGTGGTTCATGCGCACCGCAAATTGGCTGGCGAATAGCTTCAGGAGAGCCGGATCGCCGGCGATGTCTCGCGGCGGCATCTGCATATCATGGCTCAGGCGTTGAATCTCGTACAATTCCGTCTCGTCGAGAGACAGACCCACGGAACATTGGTTCTTCAACTCGGCCAGGCGCTTGTTTGTGTGTTGGACGTAGGTTTCGGATATTTCGATGCCGACGTAGTCTCTTCCCATCTGGCAGGCAGCCGCGGCGGTTGTGCCCGAGCCGCTAAAGGGATCGAGCACGCAATCGCCCGGATTCGAGCTGGCCGCAATGATTCTCTTGAGCAAACTTTCCGGCATCTGGCATGGATGCCAGCCGGCGCGTTCCCTGAATGTCCCGCAGACGCGCGAGTCGCCGTTCCAGACGTCGTCCGGCATCTTGCCGACGGGATTGGCACGCCTGTCGTTGTAAATAAGCTGGCGATCCGAAGGGACTCGAACGGCGTGATCGTTGAAGGTGAAATTCTTCGGGTCGTTCACGAAGTAGAAGATATGCGTGTGTGCCCGTGCGAACTTGTTTTTGGTTTGCTGGCCAAAGGTGTAATGCCAGATGATCCAGTTTCGCATGACCAGGCCGAGATAGTCGCCGATGATCTTTACGTTGGCGGCGTAATCATCGCCAATAGCGATATAGAATGAGCCGTGCGGCTTCAAAACGCTCTTGCAGACGGCCATCCACTCCTTTGTCCAGGCAATGTAATTCTTTTTCTTGACCTTGTCGTAGTACTTGTCGTACTTGTAGCCGATATTGAACGGCGGGTCCGCAAAGACCAAGTCCGCGAAGGGTTCACCGATCTTGCCCAGCACCTCGATACAATCACCGCAGACTATCCGGTTGATAAGCTCTTGCATGGAGATATCTTAGGCATTCCTGCCGTATTTGCAAGACAGAATTGACTATGGCTGGTTCGGCTCGATGACTCTTTGTTCGTTGAAGACCTTCCCGCGCAGATAGTCAGTGAAAATGACTTTGACGGTGAGCGGTCTTTCCCAGTTCGCGATTTCCTCGGGCAGCTTGAACGTCAGGCGGTAGTCGGTCACCAGGAAGGAGACCCAGCGTTTCTTAAGCTCTTCGGGTCCGACGTTCCATTGTCCGAGCAGCGCCTGGCCGCTCGGCTTGTTCAGGTCCCAGAGCTGAACGTTCACGGCTCCCGCCGCCTTGATGACGTCGCCTTGCTCGTCAATCGGCTGCAAATAGACGACGAGGTGGTCCATCTTTCCGTCTTTGTTCTCGTCGAGCAGACTGGTATATCGATGAATTCTGACAGTTTGGAGGCGATAGAGGCTGTCGAGCCTGACGTCCTCGGGCAGACCGGAGAGGGTCTGGGCCTGTTGCTTGAGCTGCGCGTTTTCGCTATTGGCCTGCGTTAGATTGTCCCGGAGCCGCGATTGTTCTTGCATCAATCGATCGATTTGGGACAGCAGAGGCTCACACTTGTTGACGTCTTGACAGCCGGCCGCCAAGGCAAGACAGAACACACAAGGCAGAAGACCAAGTATCGAATGTCGAACGATGGAGGTCCAACTCGGAAAGCAGCGAATCGTCGTTCGACCCCCTTCGATCCGACTCAGAACAGATGTGACATTCGATATTCGACATCGGATATTCATTATTCTTCTTGTTCTTCCTGCTCGTGCTCCCTGACGATTTCGGGGGCCTTTTGCAGGATTCTGTCCGCCAATCCGTATGCGATTGCCTCGCCGGCGTCCAACCAGAGATTACGGTCGCAATCTTTTTCCACTTTTTCGGTGGTCTGGCCGGTGTGTTTGGCCAGTATCTCATAAAGACGCGAGCGCAGACGCAGTATCTCCTGGGCCTCGATGTCCAGGTCGGTCGCCTGACCGATCAGATGACCCGAGATGAGCGGCTGGTGCAAAAGCACCCGGTTGTTGGCTAGGAGGAAGCGTTTCCCCGCATGGCCCCCGGCCAGCAGAACTGCGGCCATACTTGCGGCCTGTCCGATACAATAGGTCGCGACGTCGCAACGGAGGAATTGCATCGTATCATAAATGGCGAAGCCCGCCGTGATCGAGCCGCCCGGCGAGTTGATGTAGAAATGGATATCGGTCTTTGTATCCTCATTACTCAGGAAGAGCATCTGAGCGATGATGAGATTGGCGGTCTCGTCGTCTATCGGCCCCCCGAGAAAGATGATTCGGTCTTTGAGCAGCCGGGAGTAAATGTCGTAGGCACGTTCGGCTCGACCGCTTTTTTCGATAACTATCGGCACCAGATTCTGATTCACGCTCATGTTTGCTTCTCCTGATCTTTCTCTTCGTCCTTTTTCGCCTCCTCCTTATCTTTTTTTTCCTCCTCATGCAGCACTTCGTCGATCAGACCATACTCGAGGGCCTCGTCGGCGGTCATGTACCGGTCTCTTTCCGTCTCGCTGGTGATCTTCTCGATCGGTTGACCGGTATGCTTGGCCAGGATGCTATTTATCATGACCTTCGCCTTGAGGATCTCCTCGGCCTGGATCTTGATGTCGGCGGCTGGCCCGCTAACGCCGCCCCAGGGCTGGTGGAGCATGACTTTGGCGTGGGGGAGGGCGTGACGCCGGCCCTTTGTGCCGGCCGCGAGAATGACGGCCGCTCCCGACTGTGCCCGGCCGATACAGTACGTCGCGACAGGGGAGTGGACAAAGCTCATTGTGTCGTAAATGGCCATCGTATCGTCCACGCTGCCGCCCGGGGAGTTGATGTAGAGGCTGATCTCGCTGCTGCGCTTCAGATTATCGAGGTACAGCATCTTCATGATGACTTCCGCCGCTCTTTGGTAGGAAATCTCCCCGATCAGAAAGACAATGCGGTTTTCTAACAGCATGTCGTCGAGGCTCATCTGGCGGTATCGCTGATACGGGCCGTACTGGTCATATGCATCCATATTACGGTTCTCCATGATGGGGTGCGTTGCGAAGTGACGTGCCTTCGCGAGTTCCGGTGGTCGATGCTTGATGGGTTGGCTATAGATTGACATTTGCAACTCCCTTTGCTCCGTCGCCGATGTGCGGTCCGCCGTCAGCCCGAACTGCGGCAAAAACCGAAAAGATCGGCGATCATGCACGGTCATTCCGTGCATCTTCAGGATTCCTTTTCCTCAGGCTCCGTCGCCTTTTTACGTGTCTTCGATTCTTTTTCGGCTTTCGCCTTCTTGGTCTTTGTCTTAGCTTTCTTCTCGGTTATCTTCGCTGTCTCGAGCAGTTTGGCGATACACTTTTCCTGTCGCACCTCCAGGCTGAATTGAGCCAGCGAGCCGTCGCGGGCCATTTCCTCCCGCATTCGTTCGGGACGCTGTCCTCGCTGTGCGGCCAACTGCGCGATATGGCCGTTGATCTCTTCTTCGGTCACGTTGACGTCGAATTTTTCGGCGACCTTGTCCATGATAAAGAACGTCTTGAGCTGTCGTTTGGCCTGTTCCTCACTGGAGGCCTGGAGCTGCTCGAACTGTTCGGCAATCTGCTCGCGGGACAGCCCGCGCATCATCAGATTGGTGTATTGTCGTTGCAGGACCGTGTGGGCTTGCTCAGCAACGATATCCAATGGCAGATCGAAATCGGTCTTGTCGAGGAGATACTGGTAGACTTGCTCAGTCATCTCACTTCGCGTTTGGGTTTCCAACCGGCTATGCAACGCATCCTGAATTCTGTCTCGAAGCTCTTCCACGTCCTCGACCTGGTATCGCTGGAGAAATGCCTCGTCCAGTTCGGCTGGTTTGAGCCATTTGATGTCCTCAATGTCGATTTGGATGTCAACTTTCTTTCCGCGATATTCTTCTCTGAAGAAAGTCTTGGGAACCTCGATGCTCGTTTCTTTATGTTCACCTGTTTTGGCGCCGACCAGCAGGTCATCGAGCTTTTCAACTGGGACGGCTCCGACGAAACCGTTCGGCCTGACGTGAATCTCGATGTTGTTGAGCTTTTGCTCTTCTTCAACGTCTTCGATCTTCAGGGTCACGTCGGCAATAATCTGATCTTCCAGCTCAATCGCGGCGCCCTCCGCCCGAGGCATCCAGACGCCGGCCCAGCGCTGCATTTGCTCGATCTCCCGGTCAACTTGCTCGTCCGTTACCTCTAACGTTGTCTTTGAAACCGGAATGCCTTCAAGCGTCGGCAGATCGATTTCAGGACGGACCTCGATCTCGAAATCAAACGTCAACGCGCCTTTCTCCGGCAATTTGATCTCCTCGAAATCAATATCGGGCTCGCCCAGCGCTTTCAGATCGGTGTCCTTCATGACCGCCTTACTCGCATCGTCCAGCAGCTTCAATTTGACCTGCTCGGCGATCTCCTTGGCGAATCGCTTTTCGAGCAGCCGGCGCGGGGCCCGGCCTTTGCGAAAGCCCGGCACGACCGCCTCTTTGCCCAACTCTCCGTACTGCTCGTCGGTGATCTTCTTGATCTTCGCCTCGGGAATCTCAATGATGACCTTCTTCTTACAGGGCCCGGCCTCTTCGACCGTCACGATGTTCTTCAACTCCGGAGCTTCCTCCTCCGTCGTCTCTTCCTCTTGCGTGTCCGATTCTACGGTCTGGTCTTCTTGCTCCAGGTCCGTCGTCTGCTCTTCTTCAGCCATGTTGCTGCTCCTAAACGGTTCGCCGGGGTCTTTACCATAAAGAAAAAAGGCTTCGGACGACAATCGTCCTTAGCCCGGCTTCTTCGTTTTTGTCCGGCGCCGATCAAGCTCAGGTTCACGCTCCATCGGTGCGGGACCTAAACGTATCGGAGACCAACGCCAAACTATCCTTAGCCGGTAACTCACCGATACTATTTAGTCGCTCATCGCTTGTATATAGTCGTTGGTGACCCGTCCTTCGTAGTTCGGTCGACCCCCACTAACGGCCAAATACTATTGACTCGCGACTACGACAAAGCGGGCGATGAGATTTGAACTCACGACATTCACGTTGGCAACGTGACGCTCTACCACTGAGCTACGCCCGCGTCTTTCCAATCACGTCGCTCGTATCTACGACCAGCTACGAGCATTTCGTATTGCGAGTTCGGCATTTTCGCCGTCGGCGTAATACGGCAACGAATTATAGGGTTTCCTATCGGCCATGCAAGGGCTTTTTTTTCAAAAAATTTGCCATTTCTGACCGCGCAACGCCAGTCAGACCCAGCCGCGGCGTCCTTCGCTCTGGGACTGGCTCCTTTTGGCGGCGTCGTTTCGCTAAAAGGTGCCTGTCCCCTCGAAAGGGACAGTCAGCTTTCTAAAC
>CAYZAH010000282.1:0-5827 GCA_964475805.1 uncultured Pirellulales bacterium
TCGCCATCGTCCAGAAACAGGATGCGTTGCGGAAGATTCGCAAGCAGCGAGAGACCCTTTGGACCGAGCGAACACAATTCGAGGAAGACCGCGCCCGCATAAAATCAGTTAGCCGGGACGTGGAGATGGATCTTGGTGAATTGCTGGACGTGCTGCCGGCGTCCGAGCATCGCCAAAACCAACGGCAACAACTGACAACTCTCAAGAAAGCCCTCGACCGGGATGCGGTCGATGCGATGGTTCCACCGGTATTCGAGCTTACGAAGTCGCTTCTGAATGAGAGCCGAACGTCGGCGGTCTATACGGCGGATATTCTGGATCCGCAAGGCCGGCGGCAACGCGCCCGCTTGTTGCGTGTCGGACTGAACCTGTTTTCTTACCATATTCCCGATACGTCGCGGACCGCCATCGCCATTTCCGATCCCTATCAGCAAGGCGGCTTCCGCTGGTATGAAGGCCTGAGCGAGCAAATGCAACTGGACATCGACAACGCAATGAATCAGGCGGAAAGCCGGGAGGGTATCTACACGCTGCCCATCGACGTCACCGGCACGATGACGGCCACGACCGATCTATCCGGCAAATCTCTCGAAGGACGATTTCGGGCAGGCGGCATCGTGATGTATCCGCTGGCTGTCGTGGCGTTGTGGTTGGCGATCCTTATCGTCGAGCGGCTCTTCATTCTGCTGCGTGAAAGCCGACATTCACTGCAATTCTGCGAGCGGATACTCGGCTTGTGCAGCTCCGGCGACTTCGAGGAAGCCGAGCACCTGGCTAACAAGAGAAAAGGGATCGTCTCACGGATTCTTCAAGTTTGCTTGGCGAACCGTCAGCAGCCTCCGTCCGTGTTGGACGATGCGATTCAAGAGTCCTTCCTCCACGAGCTGCCGCGCCTGGAGCGGTTTTTGCCCTCGATACGTATGTTGTCCTCGGTGGCCCCGATGCTTGGCCTGCTTGGCACCGTCACGGGCATCATCGCTACCTTCGATATGATTACCGTTGTCGGCGGAGGCAAGCCTCGATTGCTGGCGGGCGGGATATCCGAGGCCCTCATTACGACAGCCACGGGTTTGGCTATCGCCATCCCGGGATTGCTCGCTCACAGCTTCTTATCCAGCCGGGTCGAAGGATTGATCGCCGACGCTGAACGATTTGCCGCAAGCCTGTCGAACGTCCTGAAACAAAAGCAATCCGCTACCCCCAAGGGAGATAAAACCAGTGGCGCTAACTAAGTCACTCATGGATCTGTTTTCGAGAGGCGGCCCCGTCATGTTCGGCATCGCGGGGGTATCGCTGGTCGCCTGGTTCCTCTCGCTGCGGACCTGGCTGCTGGCCGGCTCGGTACTCAAAAGACTTCAGAACATTCCGGGATTCGACGCTCGCGCGACGCGTGATGCCCTTGCCATAAAGGCCCAAAGCGTACGCCTTGGCAGCGGTCTCGGAATGGTGGGCACGCTCGCCGCCGTATTGCCGCTTCTTGGGTTGTTGGGGACCGTGCTGGGGATGCTCATGAGCTTCGAGGTCATTCAGGCTTACGGCACGAGCCAGCCCCGGTTGTTGGCCGGTGGTATCGGCCAAGCACTCATCACCACGCAAGCGGGACTCTGGACGGCTGTGCCCGTCCTCTTTTTCCACCATATCATTGGTCGTCGAATACGCCTGATTCACAATGAAACCGACGTGTTGTTCCACGTCATCCAGACGCGGGTCGGCGATAAGACGGTCAACGGGACGCCGATGCCCGATATCCGGCGGACGCGCCTGGCGGGAGGATGCTGATGTTTAGGTCCGTACGTTCCAGAAGAGCGCTGACGGCACAGGCCGAGATCCAAATGACGCCCCTGATCGACATGGTATTCATTCTTCTGATCTTCTTCGTCGTGACGACGAGCTTCGTTTCGGAGACGGGTTTGGACATTCAGAGGCCGCAATCCAGCTCGGCGGAGACGCTGCCCCGCGAAAATATCCCGGTGGCGATCGGCGCCGACGGTCGTATCACCGTCGATGGCCAGAGGGTCGGGTTGCTCTCGATCCGGTCTTTCTTGGAGAAGAGGCTCAGGATGCAGCCGGGACTGGCTGTCGTACTGGTGGCGGATAAGGCAGTTTCTGTGGATCGGGCGGTGCGCGTGATGGATGAGATACGAGCCGCGGGTGTCAGCGAGGTCGCGCTGGCCACAGCGGTGAGGCAATAGCCTATATGAACAACGACAGAAAGATACTTGTTAGCGGAAGAGCCTGCGTGTTGAGCTGTCTGGCGCTCGTCGCTGCGGTCGGCGCCAACGTGCTGATGTTCTGCATCCTGGCCGTGGCGCGAACGGTGCCTCCAATCACCTACCCGCAAGAATACGAATACAAAGGGGTCATCACTCTGGATACGCCCGTCCCGACGAGTGCGGAGCCGGCCGGCCGCGAAGCCGTCATGGACGTCATACAGTTGGACGCGGAACAAACGGACACCCAAACGCCCCAGCCCACGGCTGACATGGCTTCGTCAGCACTTCCTCGCCTGGCCGAGAGGATTCCGAATGTGTCGCTTGAACTGCCAGGGCTACCTGTACGCTCCTCCAAGGCGTCACTGCTGAGTCCCGCGAAGGCCGCCCCCGTCGGCGGTGGCAACAAGCCGGCTGCGGCCCCCAAGGTGGATCGGTTGCCTGCGAAGATATCCGGTCCGCTGCCGCGCTATCCGCAGTGGGCGCGCCGGGACAGGCTGGAGGCCATGGTGACGTTGCGGTTCATCGTGACGGCCGAAGGGACCGTGGAAGACGTTAAGATCAGCGAAATCGAAGGTGACGAGCGATTTGGCGAGGAAGCGATTCGGGCCGTCGGTCAATGGCGTTTCAGCCCCGCTATCAGAGCGGGAAAGCCCGTTCCCTGCTGGTGCTTTCAAAGGATAAACTTCGAGTTTTCTCGTTGAGTACAGCTATGTTCGACGCAAGGACCATTGCCAAAATTGTGATATGCTGGATTTGTCTGGCGGGATCGGCGTGGGCGAAGGATAACGTCGAGCTTGGCAATGAAGCGTTCGGCAAAGGTGATTACAGCAAGGCCATTGAATATTACAAGCAGGCCATTGAAGCCAAACCGACGTTCGCCGCCTACGTGAATCTGGGCCATTGTTACATGCAGCTCGAACGATGGGATGACGCCGCCTCGGCTTATGAAGAGGCGATCCGAATAAAGCCGGACGAGGTCACGGGTGAGATTTGGCGGTCTCTCGGACGGGCGCGCTTCGAGAGCCGTCAATACGATAAGGCAATGGATGCCTATCTCAAAGCGTCTTCGCTCGACCCCGGCAAAGGCCGGGACGACGTCTGGATTGCGCGCTGTATGATCGAGCTCGAGCAATGGATTCAGGCCCAGTCCGTCCTGCTCGGTCAATTGCGTCATGAGCCGAGAGATACCGTCACGCTTGAGCTGCTCGCCTATGTCTACAACCAGCAGAACAACTGGGCGGGCATTGTTGGCATTTACCGCGAGCTGATCGACATCGCGCCTGAGCGGACGGCGTATCGAATCGCTCTGGCAAAAGCACTGACGGTCCAGGGGCAACGACAGGAAGCGATGGATGTGCTCGAATTCGCCCGGCGCGTGGACTTTGGCTCGGGCGAAGAGATCGACCGCCTGCTGGCAGACTTGTATTTAGCCGAGCAGATGCCGCAAGAGGCGGCCGGATGCTACGCCCGGCTCATCAGGATATTGGACAAGCCTTCCGCCGAGGATTACTATCGCTTAGGTCTGGCCTACTTCCAAGCGGGAGACTTGGCGTCGGCCGGGGAGGCTTTCCGCCACATGCAGCAAGTGAATCCAACCGATTTCAAAGCCGACCTATACCTTGGCCACGTCGCTGCTGAGGCCGGCCGCGTTGATGAGGCCCAGGCTTACTACCGCGGCGCCCTTGAAAGGAATCCAACGTCCGTGGAATGCCTGGTTGCCCTGGCGGATTTGCAGATCAAGGGCAAGCATCCCGCCGAGGCCGCCGCGAACCTTGCTAAAGCTATCGCGCTGGGTGACACCAGACCCCAGGTTTACTACAACCATATCCTGGCTCTCATGGATGGAAAAAATGAAGCGAGTGTCCGAGCCGCTTTCAAGGCGGCGCTCGCCGAACATCCCTCCAACGAGCAGATCAACAGCCTCCTGGACCGGTACATTAAGCAGACCACCCCCGAGTAAAATGAAGGGGCGTCAAAAAAAGGGATCAGGGTATCAGGAAGGAAACGCCCTGGCTCCCTGGTATCCTGATAACCTGATCCCCACTACCTGATTCCCTGATAACCCGATAGCCTCACACCTTATCCGGCGTCGGGCACACGAACGGTGAACGGTACTGACGGTGCAGGATATCGTTGGCCGCGGTGCTGTTGGTGAAGACCTCTCTTTCCGGATCGAATTCCAGCAGCGGTCCCATCGATATCGGATACTTGTCCAGATCGACGCCGTTGTCCGTGAGATGCCGCACGGTCCGGTTCAGCGTCACGATGTTGTTGTCCCGGCTTGTGACCTTCTCCAGCACGGCCTTAGCTTCTTTGACGGAGACCTTGTTCTTCTCGCCCAGGTAGTAGCTGATGTTGGCTAAGTGCGCCAGCGCTGCCGACAGATGGCCCTGGAAAGCATCGGAGTTCAGATCTTGAGATCTCCGGCTGCGAACGGCTTTGATGAAGTTATCGAAGTGATCGCCGCCGCCCTTGAATTCCTTGACCAGCGTACCCTTGAGATCGTACACGAGACAGTGCGTATACGACACCTGGGCCAGGTAGCCTTCGGTTCCGTAGAAGATCACGCCG
The DNA here is from genome assembly GCA_964475805.1 of uncultured Pirellulales bacterium. GTDB lineage: Bacteria > Planctomycetota > Phycisphaerae > Sedimentisphaerales > Anaerobacaceae > JAFGTG01. Next base: position 4,785 of record CAYZAH010000282.1, read on the forward strand.
ATCTTATTGCCCTTCGTGCTGTCGAACATCGTTTCGATCTCGATGTCCGCCGAGTTATCGACCGAGAGACCCCGCGTCTCGAAGACCATGCATTTCTTGCCGTAGTTGTAGATGGCGATCTCGGTGTTGGCGGTGTCCCCGGCATCGACGTAGCTGGGATCCTTGCGTTCGGCTTGATAACCTAATCGGCCGCCATAGGTGATTACGCTGTTGGGATGGCGGTTGATGCCGAGCCCCCATCGGGCGATGTCGGCCTGGTGAGGCCCCTGGTTGCCGGAGTCTCCGTTGCCGTAAAGCCGCTGCCAGTGCCAGTCATAGTGAAGCCGGGAACGAGTGAGTTTCGGCGTGGTGTACGGGGCCGGGCCGCTCCATAAATTGAAATCGATCTCTTTGGGGATCGGATAGTCGCCAAGAGCCCCGATTGATCTTCGGCGCTTATAGCATAACCCGCGCGCGAAGTTGACCTCACCGATACCACCATTGGCGAGGAACGCCATGGCGTCCTGGATAGCGGGATTCGAGCGGCATTGCGTACCCACCTGGCACATCCGTTTGTACTTCTTGGCGGCGGCTACGAGTGCGGCTCCTTCCGGAATATCGTGGCTGATGGGCTTCTCGATATAGGCATCCTTGCCCGCCTGCATCGCCCAGACGCCGCACAGGGCGTGCCAGTGATTGGGCGTCGCGGTGGAGATGAAATCGACGGATTTGTCGTCGAACACTGTGCGCATGTCGCGGACCCACTTGGGCCGGCGGCCCGTGCGCTTCTCGATCGCGCTGCAGCGGCTCTCGCCCACCTTCTCATCCGGATCGACGATATAAGCGATTTCGCAATCCTTCCGGCTGGAGTACGCGCTGATGTGGCTGCCGCCGCGACCGTTACAGCCGATCACGGCGCAGAGGAGCTTTTCGTTCGCGCTCTTCGCTTGTACTTTGGTCGCACTGCCGATCATCGGGGCCGCGGATATCGCCGCCGCGGCGAGCATCGAGTCTTGAAGAAACTGTCGGCGAGTCTTCTTTGTCATGATAACCACTCCTAAAAG
>CAYZAH010000283.1:0-2203 GCA_964475805.1 uncultured Pirellulales bacterium
CTTGTGTTGTTCTTGTCCGACAAGGCACAGAAGCCCGCGCGAAAGATGGAGGAGACGACCAAAGTCATGCCCTCACAGGGCGAGCTTGAGATTCGCCCCGTGGAGGACAATGTGTTGACGCTGGACTACGTTGATGTCACGGCGGGCGGTGAGACGAAGAAGAACACCTATTTCTACAAGGCGAACCAATTCGCGTTTCAGAAGAACGGATTGCCTCGCGATCCGTGGGACAGCGGCGTTCAGTTTCGAGATGAGATTATTACAAAGACGTTCGCCCCCGACAGCGGTTTCGAGGCGACGTATCGGTTCACGATTGAGAAACAGGTGCCGAAGCGGCTTTGCATTGTTATCGAGCGGCCGGACTTGTACTCGATCACGTGCAATGGAAAACCGGTTTCGGCAGAGACAGATTCGTGGTGGCTGGATAAGTCCTTTGGCGAGATTGACATAGCAGACACGGCAAGACTCGGCGAAAACGCCGTGACAATCAAAGCGTCACCGTTTACCGTATATCACGAGTTGGAGTCCGCCTATGTCCTCGGGACCTTCACACTCAAACCAACGGATTCAGGGTTCCTGATCGTGGGCAGCACCGAGCCAGCGCTGAAGCTTGGAAGTTGGAAAGAGCAGGGCTGTCCGTTCTACGCGGCGGGGGTTTCCTACAAGCAGACGTTCGATATCGCACGGTCTGCGGGGCGGTATCTTGTGGAGCTTCCGAAATGGTATGGAAGCGTAGCGGAGGTCAACGTCAATGGGAAGCCGGCGGGATATATTGCATATCAGCCCTGGCAGTGCGAGGTGACGGATTTAGTCAAGCCGGGCACGAACACAGTTGAGGTGATCGTCATCGGCACGCTCAAGAATACCCTGGGTCCGCACCACGCGGGAACGGGAGTGGGCAGCGCCTGGCCCGGCATGTTCCAGCAAGGCCCCGAGACGGGTCCGCCGCCGGGCAAGGACTATCACACGCTGGACTACGGGCTTTTCGAGCCGTTTACTCTGAAACAGGTCACGCAAAGGTAACGACAGCCGAGTTCTCCTTATGGTTGCATTGGGTGTTCTTCTGCACGCGATTGGGGGCTTTGCGGCGGGGAGTTTCTACATCCCGTTCAAGAAGGTCCGCCACTGGGCGTGGGAAAGCTACTGGCTTGTGGGCGGCGTATTCTCCTGGATCATCACGCCCTGGTTAGTCGCGGCCTTGACCGTTGAAGATACCTTGTCTTTGCTTGGTCGAGCGCCCGTCGGCAGTGTTGTCTGGAGCTATGTCTTCGGCGTGCTCTGGGGCATCGGCGGCCTGACGTTTGGACTGTCCATGAGATACCTGGGGATGTCCCTCGGCTACGCCATCGCATTGGGATTCTGTGCAGCGTTCGGCACGATCATCCCGCCCATATTCAGTGGCACCTTTGTTGACTTGGTCACGCACATTTCCGGGTGGGTCATTTTGGGCGGGGTCATGGTCTGCCTGGCCGGGATTGCTGTTTGCGGCTGGGCCGGGATGTCCAAAGAACGCGAGCTATCCGCCGAGCAGAAACGCGCGAGCATCAAGGAATTCGATTTTGTTAAAGGGTTGCTTGTTGCCGTCTTTGCCGGCGTGATGAGCAGTTGTATGGCCTATGCGATCGCGTCCGGCAAACCCATCGCCGATTTAGCCGTCGAGCAGGGCGTCCATCCCCTCTGGCAAAACAGCCCCGTTCTCGTCGTCGTCCTGGCCGGCGGGTTCACAACGAATTTCATTTGGTGCGTTATCCTCAATATCAAGAATCGCTCGGCCAAAGACTATGTGCACGCGCGCAACGGAGCACTCTTGGGCAACTACTTCTTCTCTGCGCTGGCGGGCATCACGTGGTACCTGCAGTTCATGTTTTACGGGATGGGCACGACCAAGATGGGCAGGTATAACTTCTCAAGCTGGACGCTGCACATGGCTTTCATCATCGTGTTCAGCAATGTTTGGGCACTGTTGCTGCGCGAATGGAAAGGCTCCAGCCGCCGGACGCTGACAATCGTGATCTGTGGCATCCTGATCGTCGTGTTGTCCACCGTATTGATCGGCGCCGGCAATTACATGGCTTCTCGCGGAAACTAGACGATGGTACGAAAAGAAACGATGAGTTCGCGACAGCGAGTTCTGAAGGCCTTGAACCACGAGGTTCCCGACAGGGTCCCCATCGACCTCGGGGGATTCCAAACGGGGATACAC
>CAYZAH010000283.1:2303-5818 GCA_964475805.1 uncultured Pirellulales bacterium
TCGTCTGGTCGATGCCCGACGACCGACCGCTCTATATGGACATATCCCACCACCCGCTTGCGGAGGCCGGCATTGAGAATCTGGCGGATTATCCTTTTCCGAAGGGCAACGATCCGACGCGCTTTACGGGCGTTCGCCAAGAAGCGCTCCGGCTGCGAAACGAAACGCCATACGCTCTATCGACGGGAATCGGCGGGGTCGTGTACGAAACCTGCTGGTACATGCGGGGTTTGGAGCGATGGTTCACGGATATGATCGAAAATCCGGCTTTCTGCGAAGCCCTGCTGGACAAGACGCTGGCTTTTTGGATGGATTACTACGACGTTTTCCTCGCCGAGATCGGCGACCTCGTTGACGTGGTGATGATTGGTGACGACATCAGCGGTCAGGCCGGTCCTTTGTTCAATCCCGTCTTCTACAGAAAGATCGTCAAGCCCCGCCAGAAGAGACTTGTCCAGCACATCAAGTCCCTGACCTCCGCCAAGGTCTGGTACCACACGTGCGGCTCCGTGATGAACTATATCCCCGATCTGCTCGACAACGGCATCGACATTCTGAATCCCGTTCAGATCAGCGCCGCGAACATGGCCCCGCGGGACCTGAAGGCCCGGTACGGCGACCGGCTCGTCTTCTGGGGCGGCGGCATCGACACACAGCACGTTCTTCCGTTCGCCTCGCCGGACGAAATAAGGCAGCACGTTCGAGAGAATATCGAAATCTTCAAGCCCGGCGGCGGCTACGTTTTCAACAACGTCCACAACATCCAAGCCGGCGTCCCAGCGGAGAACATCGTCGCTCTCTTCGATGCCGCACACGAGTTCGGATTCTATTGACCGCGACCGAAAGCGAGACATTGAGTCTCGCGATTGCGGTACAATAGCCGGCTTCCACAGGTCAGCCTCCGGATACCACGCGTTTCACGATTGTATTGGATCAAGATATGCTTTAGACTATGGCTCATGATCTGTAACACAAGATAGTCAATTTGCACCCTCGGATGAAGCCGGTGCGAGACGGGTAAAGTCACTCTACGTTCCGGCGTCTGATTCCAAGAGGATTGTTCGGTACGTCACATCTCGCAAAGATAGAAAGGAAACGAAGAATATGGAACGCCGAATCAGGAAGTATGAATTATTTGCGATGTGTATAATCCTGTGCTTCTGCTCGCTGGTGCGCGGGGATTGGGAGCCGGCAAAGGGGCCGTTGATGACAAAATGGGCCAGGAAGGTCTCTCCGAAGAACGTGCACCAGGAGTATCCCCGGCCACAGATGGTTCGCAAGGACTGGATGAACCTCAACGGACTGTGGGACTACGCCATTCGAGACAGGGGCGAGCCGCAGCCTGCACGATTCGACGGGCAGATCCTTGTGCCGTTCCCGGCCGAGTCGGCCTTGTCGGGTGTGATGAAGGCCGTCGGCGAGGAGAAACGCCTGTGGTACCGCCGTGAGATTCGGATTCCAAAGAAATGGACGGGCCAGCGGGTTCTGCTCCATTTCGGCGCGGTGGACTGGGACGCCACCGTCTGGGTCAATGGCAGACAGGTCGGGAACCATCGCGGCGGCTACGACCCGTTTACGTTTGACATCACCGACGCGTTGAAGGACATGGACTGGCAGGAGATTGTTGTCGGCGTGTGGGACCCGACGGATGCGGGCACTCAGCCGCGAGGCAAGCAGGTCAGGAAGCCTCGCGGAATTTGGTATACCGCCGTGACCGGAATCTGGCGGACCGTCTGGCTGGAGCCTGTTCCTCAGACCTATATCGACTCCATCAAGATTGTACCCGATGTTGACAACGATTCCTTTCGTGTGATCGCTATCTGTTTGGGAGACATTGCAGACTGTACCATCGGGGTCGAGGCCAAAGACGGATGGTTCACGAAAGGCGAGGCCGAAGGCCGGCCCGGCGACCGGGTCGTCGTGGAGCTCAAGAAGCCGAAGCTGTGGTCGCCCGACTCGCCGTTTCTGTACGACCTGAAAGTCACGCTCAAAGACCCCGAGGGCGAAAAACTCGATGAGGTAAGCGGCTACCTCGGGATGCGCAAAATCGAAGTGAAGAAAGATAACGCGGGGATCAACCGTTTGTTCTTGAATAACGAGGCGCTGTTCCAGTTCGGTCCGCTGGACCAGGGCTGGTGGCCGGACGGATTGTACACGGCGCCGACTGACGCTGCGCTGCGCTACGATATCGAGGTCCTCAAGCAGCTTGGCTGCAACATGCTGCGAAAGCACGTCAAAGTCGAGCCGGACCGGCTGTACTACTGGTGCGACAAGCTCGGGCTGATGGTCTGGCAGGACATGCCGAACGGCGACAAGCACATTCGCGGCAGCGAGCCCGACCTGCAGCGCACCAAGGAATCCGCCACGCAATTCGAGCTGGAGCTTAAGCGCGTCATCGAGGCGTTGGACAATCATCCATGTATTGTGATGTGGGTCCCCTTCAACGAGGGTTGGGGGCAGTACGACACCGCAAGAATTGTCAATCTCGTCAAGACCTTCGACCCCACTCGTTTGGTCGATAACGCCAGTGGCTGGACCGACCGTGGCGTCGGCGACGTTCACGATATTCACAGGTATCCCGGTCCGGCGGCCCCGCCGACCGAACCAACCCGGGCCGCGGTGCTCGGAGAGTTCGGCGGATTGGGATTGCCGATCAAGGGCCATACGTGGCAGGACGAGAAGAACTGGGGGTACCGAAGCTATAAAACGCGAGACGCGCTGACCGATGCGTACGTAGCGCTGATTGAGAATCTACGCGCCCTGATTGGTGACGGCCTGTGTGCAGCGGTTTATACGCAGACAACCGACGTGGAGATCGAGGTCAACGGTCTGATGACGTATGACCGCGAGATGGTAAAGATGGACACCAAGAAGGGCGCCGCGGCCAACAAACGGCTGTACCTTCCCCCGCCCATCGTCGAGGCGATTGTCCCCACGTCCCAGAAGCAGCCGCAAACCTGGCGGTATACGACGAGCAAGCCCGTCGACGGATGGCAGGATGTGGGTTTTGATGATTCTGCGTGGCAGCAGGGCCAGGGCGGTTTCGGCACCGAAGGGACACCCGGCGCGGTCGTCCGCACCGAGTGGAACACGTCGGATATCTGGCTTCGCCGGACGTTCGAGCTGAAAAACACGAAACTCGACCACGCGCAGCTTGACATCCATCACGACGAATATACGGAAGTCTACATCAACGGCCAGCTTGTCGCAAAACTTGGCGGGTATACGACGAGCTATGCCCCGGTTCCACTGGATACGAAGGCACGTTTGGCTCTGAAGCCCGGCTTGAATTGTCTGGCCGTCCACTGCCGTCAAACCACCGGCGGCCAATACATCGATGCCGGCATCGTCAGCGTCACAGAACGAGCAAAGAAATAATTCGGGGTTTTCATTGCGACGAAAGAAGCAGGCAGTAGGGTGCACAACTGGTTGCACACGAGCTTCTATCGAACGTCATCGTAGGCACATACAAACAGAATTCTGATGCAGCTAAGGGTTGATGATCCAAGGTATGA
>CAYZAH010000284.1:0-5817 GCA_964475805.1 uncultured Pirellulales bacterium
CAGCTTACGCAACTGTTCCAGAACCTCATCGGCAACGCCATCAAGTTTCGCAGTGAGCTGCCGCTGGAGATTCACGTCGGCGCGATCCGGTCGAACCGGGCTTGGCAATTTGCTGTAAAAGACAACGGTATTGGACTTGACCCGCAGTATGGCAAGCGTATATTTATGATCTTTCAGCGGCTTCACACCCGCAGGAAGTACCCCGGAACGGGGATCGGCTTATCCTTGTGCAAAAAGATTGTTGAGAGGCACGGGGGAAGAATCTGGGTAGAATCCGAGCAAGGACGTGGCTCGACATTTTATTTTACTGTTCCTGACGTGGAAGGGGCCGAAGAATGAATCTTACGAATTCAAGACCTATTGAGATATTGCTGGTTGAGGACAGTCCGAGCGACGCGGCTTTGACCATCGAGGCGCTGAAGGCGGGCAAGATCGCCAATCGACTCAGCCACGTCGAAGATGGCGTCGAAGCCCTGGAGTTCCTCAATCGCCGGGGCAAATATGCGAATGCCGCAAGGCCTGACCTCATCATGCTCGATCTGAATTTGCCTCGCAAAGATGGTCGGGATGTCCTGGCGGAAATCAAGAACGATCCGGACCTGAAGATCATTCCCATTATTGTCCTGACCACCTCGCGCGCCGATGAGGACATATTGCGATCTTATGAGCTAAATGCCAATTGTTACATTACCAAACCCGTTGATTTTACCCATTTCATTGACGTGGTCAAATCCATCGAGCAGTTCTGGCTTACAGTGGTCACCTTGCCGCAGAAGACATGATACCGAAGACCCTGCTAAGAATCTTGCTCGTTGAGGACAGCGTATCGGACGCAGCTCTTCTTGAGGAAAACCTGCGGCTAAGCAATGTTGGTGGTTTTCACGTCGAGATGCGGTGTTCTCTGCAAGAGGCCATCGACTATTGCCAGAGTAATCCCGTTGACGCAGCGCTGCTGGACTTGACGTTGCCGGACAGCTCCGGCCTCGAGACCGTTCAAAGAGCCAGGCGAGCCTGCCCCGACGTGCCGATTGTCGTTCTGACCGGAATCGACGATGAGCAAACGGGTGTTCAGGCCGTGCGAACAGGTGCCCAGGACTACCTCATCAAGGGCCGGGTCGACGGGCGAACCATCGCTTCGGCCATTCGCTATGCCATCGAACGAAAGCGAATGGAGACGGAGCTGCGCCGAGCGCGCGATGAGCTGGAAATACGCGTCCAGGAGAGAACGCAGACCATCCGGCAACAGGCTGTGTTTCTCGAAGCGTACTTTCGCCACTCACTCACACCGGTGGTTTTTCTCGACGCTCACTTCAATTTCATTCGTGTGAACGACGCCTACGCCCGCGCCTGTCAAAAGCAAATAGAGGACTTCCCGGGGCACAATCATTTCGAGTTCTATCCCCACGCTGAGAATCAGGCGATTTTCGAGGAGGTCGTGCGGACGAAGACCCCGTACGTCGCTACGGCCAAGGCGTTCGCCTACCCCGACCACCCCGAATGGGGAACGACGTACTGGAACTGGACCTTGGTGCCGGTTTTGGATTCCGAGGGCGAAGTCGAGCTGCTTGTCCTTTCGCTCGAAGACGTCACCGACCGCAAACGAGCGGAGGACCGCCGCCGGCTCACAAACAGCCTGCTCGAACAGTTTGTGACAAAGACGTCGAGAAAGGAGTACCTCGATTCAGTCGTCAGGGCCATCCGCGACTGGAGTAGCTGCGCGTGCGTCGGGATTCGCATTGCCAATGACGCCGGACTTATCCCGTACGAATCCTGCCTGGGCTTCAGCGAGGAATTTCTCGACGTCGAGAACGCACTGGCCCTCAAGAGCGACAAGTGTCTGTGCATTCGTGCCGTAGCTCAAACGCCGGAATCACCGGACAGACCGCTTGTGACGTCGAAAGGCTCTTTCCACAGCGACGACGCCGTGACGTTTCTTCGGACGCTGAAGAAGAAGGAAGCGGCCCGATACCGGGGAACCTGCATGAAACACGGGTTTGCATCGCTTGCCGTCATTCCCATTCGCTACAGACAGAAGGTGCTGGGCGTCATTCATCTGGCCGATCCGCAGAAGAACAAGGTCCCGCCGGCGACCGTCGAGTTCCTGGAGGACATGGCGGCGCTGGTCGGCGAGGCCGTGCACAGGTTCGACATAGAGCAATCGTTGAGGCTGAATGAAAATCGCCTTCTCGAAGCCCAGAGGATGGCCCATCTCGGCAACTGGGAATTGGAGATAGCGACAAACAAGCTTTTGTGGTCGGACGAGGTATATCGCATCTTCGGATTCAAACCAAAGCAAATTGACGTTACGTATGAGCTCTTTATGTCTTGCGTTCATCCGGATGACCGAGACCTTGTCCGGGAATCCGTTCACAAAGCTCTTTACGAGGGAAAGCCGTACAACGTCAGCCACAGGATCATCAAGTCCGACGGGGGCGAGCGTGTTCTTAATGAGAAGGCCGAGGTCGTTTACGATGCAAACCGCCAGCCGGCAAGGATGATCGGGACCGTCCACGATATTACCGAGCAGAAGAAAGCGGAGGAAGAGATTCGTGCCAGTCAGAAAGCGCTCAGGGAACTCACGGCCGAGCTTTTGCTGGCCGAGGAAAGGGAGCGTCGCCGGCTCGCCCACGATTTGCACGACTCCGTAGGCCAGATACTCGCTTTTTCAGCCCGGGAATTGAAGACTCTTGAAAAATCTCTGTCTCCGCCGTCTGCGAACGCGCTTCATGAAGTGATCGAGCAACTTCACGTAGCGGTCAAACAGACCCGAACGTTGAGCTTCGATCTGAGTCCCAGCATCCTTTATGAGATCGGTTTTGAAGCGGCGGTCGAAGATTTGCTTGACAGGATGAGCGAAGAACGGCATATTCAGTGCCGTTTTGAAGATTGCTTGTCACCGAAGCCGTTGGCCGACGACGTCAAGATTCTTCTGTATCGCTCGATCAGAGAGTTGCTTATCAACGCCGCTAAACATGCGGACGCCGCTCTTATCAGGGTTTCTTTGTCAAGATCGAATTCCGACATCTGCATCAAGGTCGAAGATGACGGCAGAGGATTTAACGCCGGCCTCCTGGAAAAGGACTCGAAAAAGAGAAAAGGGTTTGGTTTGTTCAGTATTCGTGAGAGGTTGAATCACATAGGGGGTAGTCTAACAATTGAATCGGCCGAAGGCAGAGGAACCAAAGCGATCTTGATCGCTCCGCTCGACCTTGACAGCCGGGCGGAAGAAGAAGGAGTGAATTCATGAGTGTACGCATTATCATAGCCGACGACCACGCGATTGTCCGTGACGGCCTCACCAGAGCGTTCGATCAGGAACAGGACATCGAAGTCATAGGGCAAGCCGGGAACGGCCTTAAGACGATGGATCTTGCCAGGGAATTGTCCCCCGACGTGATCATCATGGATATCGCCATGCCCGACCTCAACGGCATAGAAGCGACCCGACAAATTGTCAGTGCATCGCCGAACACGAAGGTGATCGCACTCTCGATGCATTCGAGCAATAGATACGTGCGGGAAATGTTCAAGGCCGGTGCGTCCGGTTATTTGCTGAAAGACTGCGCGTTCGACGAACTGCTCGAAGCGATAAGAACCGTCGCCCAGGGCAAGACCTATGTCAGCCCGTCCGTCGGTGACATCGTTGTTCAGGATTTCGTCCACGGAACGGGTGGCGAAGCGTCGGCCTTTTCGGCTCTGACCACGAGAGAAAGGCAAGTCCTGCAATTATTGGCTGAGGGCAACACGACCAAGCAGGTTGCCCTGTCGCTACACATCAGCCCCAAGACCGTCGAGGCCCATCGGCTGAGGGTGATGAATAAACTAAATATAGACAATATAGCCCAATTAACCAAATATGCCATACAGGAAGGATTAACTATGCCAGAGCCATAAGCTCAGCTTTGGTAATGGTTTATAATCCTATATCACCTGCGGGCGGGTCGCCTTGAGTGCCCGCTTCCCGTCTTCCTGATTCCGAGCAGTTAGGCAATCACCCAGTCAAATTAAGCAATTCCCCTATTCCCCGCGTTTGACTATCTTAGTAAGCTACCAGATGTGCGTTCGGGATAGCCGGCGGCACTGTTCAAGTTGTTCAGGAACATGAGTTAGGAGAATGCACCATGGGTGGGTCAATGATTCAAATGGAGACGGTGGGTACGAGATTTCATAATGCAGGTGAGTTGAGTCTCTGCCCGGAGTGCGGGGCTCTGATGAATGAAGTGGACCGGGCCGTAGAAGGTCAGTACGTGTATGTGTGGCTCGAATGCAGTAGGGACGACTGCGATGGAAGCTGGCTGCAAAAGAAACTCAACAATTCCCTCGTCGGAGTGTGACGCATGATACGGCTCAACAGGCACAAGAGTATCGCGTTTATCAGTTCTTTTCCACCTCGGCACTGTGGGATTGCCACGTTTGCGTCCTTCCTCATCGAGCATATCGGCGTCGCTGCGGATGAGACATTCGAGCCGGCGGTTGTGGCCATGCAATCCGATGCGTCACAGCACTTCAGCGAGCCGGTCGAATGTGTCGTCCGCAGGGATGTCAGAAGCGACTACATGGAAGCGGCCGATTACATCAACGCCGGTGACATCGACGCGGTGTCACTTCAACACGAGTTCGGCTTATTCGGGGGGCCGGGCGGCTCGTACATCGTGGGACTGTTGCGAAAGCTCAACGTTCCCGTCGTCAGCACGTTGCACACCGTCCTGGAAGACCCGTCGCCCGAATATTTTCAAACGACGCTGGACGTCTGTGACAGCTCGGACAGAATCGTCGTCATGAATCTCCGCGGCGTCGAAATGTTGACGAGCCTGTACGGGATACCGGCGGGTAAGATCGAGCTGATTCCTCACGGTATCCCCGACGTGCCGTTCGGCGAAACGGACCGGCACAAGAGCATGTTGGGGCTGAGCGGGCGAAAGGTCCTGATGACCTTCGGTCTAATCGGACCGAACAAAGGTATTGAGGTCATGCTCAAAGCCATGCCCGAGATCGTCGCGAAGAACCCGGACGTCCTGTACCTCGTGGTCGGGGCGGTGCACCCTGAGATCGTCAAAGAGCACGGCTATTCGTACAGAGACAAGCTTCGTAATCTGGTCGTCGCCCTTGGGCTGGAGGACAACGTTCTGTTTCACGACCGATTCGTCAGCCAACAAGAGTTGAACAATCTGCTGGGTGCGGCGGACGTCTACGTCACTCCGTATCTGAACAAGGAGCAGGTCACCAGCGGAACGCTGGCCTTTGCCGTCGGGTGCGGTAAGGCCGTCGTCTCGACCCCGTACTGGGCTGCTGAGGAGCTTCTGGCCGACGGGCGAGGCGTGCTCGTGCCATTCGGCGACCCGCCGCGGATGGCTGAGGCAATAAACAGGCTGTTAGGCGATGAACGGGCATTGCATCGGATGGCGCGGAGCGCCTATGATTACGGACGAGCCATGACCTGGCCCAAAGTCGGGCGAGCTTACTGGGACATCTTCAAAGCGAGCCGTCCGTTTCTCCATACCTCGATTCGCCCTCGACGTTCCGAAGAAGAGCCGGCGGAAACCATCACCGGTTCTTTGGAGACGTGCGAAAATATCTCTTAGATAGACCGCAGGCTCATTAGGGGCAATTTGTTGGTGTTGACACAAGGCGGCGCGATGTTGTGCGCCCTGCCGTCTTGTCAATCCGCTGAGTGTGCATCAACTTTTAACCGTGCAATCCCTTCGGTAATCACCAGTCTTCCAAAATCACGCCGGAAAGTGTAAGATAGGTCGCTGGGCCGTCCCGTCGCTCGTCCAAGGGACTGGCTGGTTTTGACGGCGTCGTTCCGTCAAAAGC
>CAYZAH010000285.1:0-5808 GCA_964475805.1 uncultured Pirellulales bacterium
GGTTCTGGTCGTGCTCTTGATCACGCTGCTTTTCATGTTCTGCATCTTCTGTCTGGGCGTGCTGGTCTCGACTCTGACGCATCGCTCGCTCGTGTCTATGTTCGTCGTCCTATTGATATGGGTGGTCTGGGCGCTCGTCGTGCCCAAAATAAGCCCGATGATCGCCCAGATCGCGTATCCGATTCAATCTCCGCAGGTTGTGGACGCCGAGAAGCAGATGGTTCGAGAGGACCTTTTGAACGAGTTAGCAACCAAGAAGAGCGACCTTTTCAAGAGCAAGCTGACAGGCGTTCAGAAGATGATAACCGATGGCGGCGCGCAGACCAACCTCGGCAACATGCAGAAGTCAGCTATGGAAGCGAAAAAGGCATACGATCAGGCGAAAGTCCCGCTGGAACGTGAATACGAGCTGCGCATCGAGAAAGCTGTCCAGCTCGTCGAGAACGCCTATGCCAACAAGCGGCAAATCCAAACCACCGTCGCCGTGAACCTGTCGCGGCTTTCGCCGATCTGCTGCCTGACGTATGCTCTCTCCGAGTTAGCCGGGACGGGAGCGCTGGAGTTGGAGAGCTTCACGAGGAAGGCGGAACAATTCCAGGACCAGGTGCAGCACGCCGTGTACGACAACTTCGAGACGATGGAGATCGCCACGAGCGGCCGGGGAGGGATGAATGTCGCCTACGCAAAGCCGGGAGTCGATCCCAACAACATTCCGGTCCCTCAGCTATCCGGCTACAAACACACAACGCTCAGCGAGGCCCTGCAAACCAGTTGGGCCGATATCATGCTGCTGGCGCTCTTCTCGATTCTGTTCTTCATCGGAGCGTTTGTGAAGTTCTTGAAATATGACGTTAGATAGGTACTCTCGGTCAACGCTTTTTGTCACCCGGCTTGGTGGGGACGCCGCCACCATAGTAGGGGTATTGGTCGAAGATGTCACCTTGTCCGAGGACGCGCGGGTCGTTCGTCGCCTTGAGTTCGGCCATCAGAGCAGCGGCCAGTTTCTTTTGCACCTCGGCGTATTCCGGCTGGCCAGCCACGTTGTTGATTTGCGCCGGGTCCTTCTGCACGTCGTATAGCTCCTCGGCGGGACGCTTGCCGAAAGCCAGCTCGAACAGCCTGGCGACCTTTGGGTCGTTGCGGTGCTTTATCATGTACGACTTCGTTGGTGAGGCATCTGTATCGGAGTAGCCATAATGAGTCCCTTTGGGCTTGGAGACAACGATGTCCGTTGGTTGTGCGTAGCTTGCAGGGTAGCCGGCGGGCCAGCGGTCCGGCTTGAAATTGCGGATGTACAGATAATCGCGCGTTCGGATAGCGCGCATAGGATAGCCGCCCATGCCGGTCTCCTGGGCGGGCACGTGACGCTCCTTACCGGTCAGGACGTGGTCGCGCTTGGCGTCCACCCACCCGGCCTTATCCGACGTTAGGATGTCCAGGAAACTGCGGGCCGTCATCTGAGCCGGCGGCTTCAACCCGGCCGCGTCCAGAAACGTCGGCGCCAGATCCGCCAGGCTGACAAAGTCTTCGACCACTCGGCCGGCCGGAACCACCTTGGGCCAGCGGACCGCCAACGGCACGTGCGTCCCTGAGTCGTAGATATTGCTCTTGCATCGCGGGAACGGCCAGCCGTTATCGCCGGAGATGACCACCAGTGTATTGTCAAGCTCGCCCTTCTCTTCGAGCATCTTCAACAGCTCGCCGGACTCCCTGTCGAACCGCTGGACTTCCCAGTAGTAGTCGCAAATGTCCGTGCGGACCTCGGGGCAATCGGGGAAATACGCCGGGACGTCAACGTCCTCCAGCTTCATCCCGCTCTTGACGCCGGACTGCCATTTGTAAGCCCGATGCGGGTCCGTGCTGCCGAACCAGAAACAGAACGGCTTACCGTCCGGCCGGGCGTCGAGAAACTGGCGGAAGTCCTTATATTTCGGTCCAGCGGGATTCCGCTTGCGTCCACCCGGCGCGTCCCGGCCGGGGCCCCAGCCTTTGCGCGTGTAGCCCACGTGGTAGCCGGCCGCTTCCAGCAAGTCCGGATAGACCGGGAACTTCGCCGGCAAGGTACTCCAGAGATTGGCGCCCTCTTCGAGACGCCAATGCCATTGGCCGGTGAGGACAGCGCCCCGCGACGGCGTGCACGAGGGCGAAGACACGAATGCGTTCTCAAACAGCACACCCTCACGCGCCACCCTGTCGAACGTCGGCGTCTTGATGACCTTGTCCCCTGCGATGCTCGCGTGAGGCCAGGACCAGTCATCCGCAAAACAGAAAAGAATGTTCGGTCTCTTGCCTGCGCTTCGGTCGGCTGAGGCCCATGCGCCGCTCGGCAGAGCGGACGCCCCCAGTAAACCCAGCGCACCGGAGCTAACCGTTCTTACGAAATCACGTCGATTCATCTTAGTCATCTTATGTTCCTTTGCCTCTGGCTTTCTTGCACCGCTGTGCCCATGCCTCGTACCGCTCGGCCAACTCCTTCACCGTGTCCGGCATCTTCGACGCCAGGTTGTGTTGCTCGGTCCGGTCGGCCTCCATGTCGTACAGTTCCCACGGGTTATCACCGACAGTGACGATTTTCCATTTGCCTCTTCGCACGGCCTTGTTCCGCTGAAACTCCCAGAACAGCGCCTCATGACCTTTGCGCTCGACCCCGGCGAAAATGGGAAGCAGGCTGATTCCATCCATCGGGATAAGCCGGCGTCCCCTGACGCTCGAAGGATACTTGGTCCCCGCCGCTTCCAGGCACGTCGGCATGATGTCGATGATGTGGCCAACCTGCCGAGTGATAGCGCCGGCATTCTTCATCATGCCCGGCCATCGCGCGATAAAGGGCGTGGCGTTTCCCCCTTCATGATTGAAACGCTTGTACAGCCGGAATGGCGTGTTGCTGACATTAGCCCAGGGCGAATCGTAGGTGCGGTAGGAGTCCGCCGGACCCGGTGGAATGTCTTTCGTCCTGTTGCGCTCGTAGGGACAACCGCCATTATCGGAGAGGAACATCACCAGGGTGTTGTCCTCGACCTCAAGCTCTTTGAGCTTGTTCAGAACGCGCCCGATGTTCTGGTCCATCCGGTCGACCATCGCCGCGTAGACGGCCATCTTCAAATCTTCCGCCTGCTTGTCCTTGACCTGATCCCAGGGAGGAACGTCACGGAACGATTTGTGGTGGTCCTGGCCGCGCGGGCTCATGGCCCACTTCTTATCGATCAGCCCCAGCTCGATCAACCGCTCGTAGCGTTGCCGGCGGATCGTGTCCCAGCCCTTCATATACTTGCCCCGATACTTCTCGATGTCTTCGGGCAAGGCGTGCAACGGGTAATGTGGAGCGTTGTAAGCGAGATAGAGAAAGAAAGGCTTGTCTTGCCTCCCGGCCTCATCGAGAAACTTCAGGGCGTAATTGGTAAAGGCGTTCGTCGTGTAGAAGTTCTTGTCATCGGTCTTGAACGGCTTTTTGTCGAGTCGGAAGGTCTTATCCGGGACGAAGTAACTACACGCCCCGCCGAGCATCCCGAAGTACCGGTCGAACCCGCGATCGAGCGGCGTGCTGCCCACGTGCCATTTGCCAGCCGCCAAGGTCGTGTAGCCGGCACGGCGAAGGACCTCGGCTATGGTGACACAGTTTTTGGCTTCCTTGATATCCGTCTGCTGATAATAGAGACCCGTCAGGATCGACGTGCGCGTGGGCGCGCACTTGGCGCAGTTATAGAACTGCGCGAAACGCAATCCTCCGGCGGCTAACTTGTCCAGGTTCGGCGTCTCGATCTCCCCGCCGTAACAGCCTAAGTCGGAGAATCCCATGTCGTCCGCCAGAATCAGCACGATATTGGGCCGCTTCCTCTCGGCCTCGGACGAGAATGCCTTCGGCACCATGAAAGACGCCACACCGAAACCGATTGCTTTGAGAAAATCGCGGCGGGTATTCTGTACTCTGCTCATCCTCGTATCTCCGAGTTCTATACGTCGGCTGCGGCGGACCGATCTCTTGGGGCGCTGCGGCCGGCCCGCTTGTACTGTTCTAAAAGGTCTGACAACAATTTGACGATCTCAGGGTGCTGATCGTATTCGTTCTTCGACTCCGCAATGTCACGGCCCAGATGATAAAGCTGCCCGTTGGGTTTGTTCGGATCACGTGGAATCGTCTGTGATCCGACGCCCCCTCCGTGTTGACTTGGGATGAGTTTCCAGTCACCCTGACGAATGGCGAAAACACCCCAATAGCTGTCATCCACAATTGCCTTGCGGACGACCTGTCGGGGCTCTTTGCCGAGCAAAGCGCCCAAGAAGCTGAAACTGTCCTCGCCTGCACCGTCCGGCAGTGGAACATCGAAGAAATCGGCGAACGTCGCCAGCAAGTCCGTCAACGCAACAAGGGATGAGTCCTCGGTATGTACGGGGATCCTGCCGGGCCAACGCGCGATCAGGGGAACGCGATGTCCTCCTTCGTAAGCGTCGGTCTTCTGGCCGCGTAGCGGGCCGTTTACTCTGTGGCCGTTTATCTCAGCAAAATCAGTCGGCTTGTATCGCACGACCCCTCCGTTGTCACTGGAGAACAGAACGAGGGTGTTCTCCGTGAACCCTTTTTCGTCGAGGGCCCCGAGCACCTCGCCGACGGACCAGTCCAGCTCGTGAATGAAATCCCCGTAGGTCCCAATCTCGCTCTTGCCTTTGAATCGACCGTTGGGACGTAGAGGGCCATGAATGTTTCGATGAGCCAGATACAAAAAGAAAGGTTGGTCGGTCGTTTGCTCGTGCAGCCATCCGACGGCCCGTTTTGTCATCACGATAGCCAGGTCCTCGTGCTTATACCGGGCACTCTTGCCGCCCTCGACGCCGAGCGCCGCCGTAGCGCCGTTCCGAGGCCGATGCAAGTAGTCCTTTTCATATCCGGGCCGCTTGTCCGGGAGAATGCGAATGGGATCGTCGGAACTCAGACCCAGGACACGGTGGTTCTCAATGATGACGTGCGGATACTGCCCCACGTGGGGGACACCCCAGAAGTAGTCAAATCCTACCTCGAGCGGCCCCGGGCGAAGCTCACGGTTATAATCCGGCCCGAGGACATCATCCCAACCGGCCATGCCCGGCTGACCGAAACCAAGATGCCATTTTCCGATACAGGCCGTTCGGTACTTCTGCTGCTTGAACAAATCGCCCAGAGTAAAACGGTCCGGTTCGATTAGCAGTGGATCGTTCGACCAGACACAGGACGACTTCGCCCAGGTACGCCAGGCGTAGCGTCCGGTCAGCAGATTATAGCGCGTGGGCGTACAGACCGACGCGGGTGAATGAGCATCGGTAAAGCGACGACCCTCTCGGGCAAGCCGATCGATATTCGGAGTCTGTATCTTCGAAGCGCCGTAGCAGCTTAGATCACCATATCCGAGGTCATCGGCGAGGATAACGACAACATTCGGTTTGTCCCTACGTGTCCTGCCGGCGGCTCGTTGATCGTCCATCGCCCAAGCCGGCACGGTGAGTGACACCATGCCGGCTCCGAGAGCTTTAAGAAACCGACGCCGGGTACAATCCTCTATGCTCATTTCTTCTCCGGTCTTTATCGATTCATCTTACGTTCGGCCTGTATTCTATTCAATCTGGACCGTCGCATCAATGAAATTGCCCGGAGGGACCCTTGGAGTGACATTTCGGATTCTATACCTCGCTGGAACGCATAATCTGCAACCGAAGGATTTGCCTGGTATCGGGAGTGACTTTGGCTCGCTCGCTGATGCGAATGGGCCAGACCCAAATAATCTTTTCCCGGTCTTCGACGAGAAGCACTCTCTCGCGTGTCTCATGCGGGATGCGTTG
>CAYZAH010000286.1:0-5808 GCA_964475805.1 uncultured Pirellulales bacterium
TCATGCACATACCGCTCTCGGAGGCCGCGCAGCCCCATCTCTCGGGGTAGTACTCATAGTACCCATCGCAATAATACGAGCAGAAGTAGACATCGTCCTCCTGCACAAGGTCCGAACACTCATAGCCGGACCCGCCGCGGATGGCGCGAAGCTCGCTGTCGGCGATGTCGTCGAAATCACCTCTGATAGGATGGTCCGAGATCAGCAAAGCGGTGCCCTCGGTCCAGTCCATGCCGAAGAAGTGAATGTTCGCCTGGTAGCAGAACTTATCGCTGGCCACATCGACGCACCAGACGCTCGTGCTATCGATATCGCCAAGCGCGACGTAGTGATTCTTGCCCGGCAGGTGCAAGATCGCCTGACAGCCGTCCAGATTGCTCAGCCCTTTGACATCGGTTCTAACGGCCCGTGCGTAAAGCCCCAGGTTGACCGCAAGGTCTTTCATGGCCTCAAGGCTGGTACCGCCGGGGCCATCGATCAGCCGGGCAAGCTGTGCGTTGCTCACGCCCTTGCCCAATTGCGAAGCGGCATATTTGAACGACGCCGTCGCACAGTTCTGTACCTGCGTACCCTCTGAAGCCATGAAATCAAGCCTCTCCGCCAAAAGCGTTTCCATGTCCAGCATCGGCGAGTAGCTATAAGTCAACGCTCGATCGCTGATGGGCGAGTGATATTCGATCTTTGCATCCGGCTCATACGCAACGCTGAAGCTGCTTATTACGGGCGTACTGCCGCTAATCGACGTGAGGTTCCAAATGTCATAGCCCTGCAGCTTGCCTGTCCATCTATCGGATTGTTCGATAGAGATGGCTCTGGGCACCCAGCGGCCCGAAACTTGCTGATAGTTACCGTAATTTGTGGAAATCGTCGTGTCATCCCCTTCCAGCATCGTGGAAATGAGAGCGTAAGCTCTGGCCGGGTCCATCACCAGGAGCATCTGCGAGCCATCGGACAGTTTCATCGTCAGGTGTATCTGCGCCTGGCCGTTGACGTCCTTCTCCTCTGCCGTCGCTTCGGTGGCCGAGAGGTTATCATAGGTCAAATCACCGTTTCCCCACGGAACGACCCCGGCGGTCAACGGCCCATTAACGAAATGCGGAAGCGACCCGGCTGTGTCAACCAGGGAGTAATTGGCGGACCGGGAGTAGATGGTGTACTTGCCGCCGTCCCACGTGAAGGCCCGCTTGCCGTTCCAGCGCAAATTGAAATCATTGGTCATGAAATTGCCCGAAAGCTCCGGCCCCGGCGTAACCGAATCCTTGCGGCTCGTTACGCTAATCTCCCAATTGAACCGGTTGCCGTCATACTCCACTAAAACCGTGGAATTCATCGTGTATTCGTTGGACAATTCGTAACGAACGTTGAACGGTATGGCGTCGAGCTTCATCTTTTGCCGCTCTGCGGTCAACTCCTGCTTATCGTTGCTGCTCTGATACTTCTGAATCTCCTGCTGGATCTGGCTATTGATCTGGTTCTCATCCGTCGTTTGCGGTGCTCGATACTCCTCGTGGGCCGCCTTGATCGTGCCGGAGTCTATCCAGGTCGTCGTCGGCTGGCTCGTGAGGGTCTTGAAAATGTCGAGAACCTCCGCCCTGTCCAGTTGTCGGTCCGCCAGGGCAACGCGCCCCAGCAACAACAGAGAAATGGTGGCTAATACAGCGTGTCTGGTCTTCATGGGGACCTCCTTCCGATTCAAATTGGGTTCGTCAAACTGGCTCCGGACCAACGTCTCGATCCCGAACCCTGGCCGCCGGTAGCCAAGCGTTTCGGGACAGAATCAGTCCGGCAGCTCCTCACTCAAAGGGAAGGCCCGATCGATCAGGTTGGTTCAGCATGGTAGCCTCCGGGGCTTAGGCCTTTGCCCTTTCTACTCCCATAGCGATGGTAGATCGGAAAATGTTGATGGTGTTTTTCGATAATTCTTTGAAAAACCTGAAAAAAACTGACACAAGCCACTCTGCAAGGCCAAAAATTGAGATGCACCGGTCGGAAATCGCGGGTTTTGCGCGAAGGGATTCCGCATCTTCGCATATAATCCGTGACGACCGATCCGGAAACGCAGGGAGCAGATTATGAAGAGAACGTTCGTATCGATTTTGCTTGTTTTGACGATTGTATCGGTGCAAATTCGAGCTCAAAGAAGAACCCGGGAACTGACAAACTTAAGCGTCGTCTCAGTGAGTGAGCCTGTAGATATTGCTCCGTTTGGCTTTCGCACATCGGAAGAAGACGGCACAGCTCACGGAATACGCTGGGCGGAACCCAGGAAAATCCGGAGCGTGGCTGTCGAATTTGCCGATAATCAGCCCTTACCCGATTCCTCCCTGATTAGCTTGCAATACTGGCACAGAGTCTGGGACGGCAAAGCGGACCCCATCGTCGTCGAGCGCAGCGCCGGAGGTGTCGGCTGGGATTCCATGGACGACTGGACGAACGGCCGCTGGATAGACGCCGAAGCCCATATCGACAAAGTCGGGCGTGGCTATGCGTTCACCTTCGCCCCGATCTCAGCCGCCGAGATCAAGAATCTTCGAGGCGACGGAGTCACCTATCGCAAGACTTTGTGGATTCGGCTCCGCTCCAAGGACCCCTTTCCGGCCCCGCGACGGTTCAGAGTCTACACCGAATCGGTATACAAGCCCTTGACGGTGCGGATTCACTTTGACCGGCCGCGTGACGCCCGTTTTGAACAACCAGAGACGGAAACGGGGCATCTGGAGGTCTTCAACGGCTGCGCAACAGCGGTGCGTTCCCTCCCGAACAGTCCCATCAAAGTCAACGAGGATCAGACGTGGACGTTGGGGGCGGGCCGGGAAGGCGGCATCGAGGCCGACCTGCTCATTGCCGTGGACCCTATGGACGACCGTTACGACCGAACCATCGTGACGGTGCGATCAAGCCGGAGGCCGTTTTCATTTGCCGCTGACCAGATCGCACGCGGCGAACGCATCCTCGTTGACGACCTGGGCGTGCTCGTCACGAACGGACGGGATTCCATCACGCCGGCGGCCTACCGCGAGACCTTGACGCGTGAGTTCGCGGGCAAGACGGTGTACGACCGGGTGAAAGAGGCTCCCGAGCAGACGCTTGGGCGCGCGTGGAACGAGATGCCCCTAAAGCGACCTCTCTGGTTCGTGCACGGCCTGCCCGGCGACCGCAACACGATGCGTCAGAATCCCAACGGCGACGTTGACGTTACTTCCGTTCGTCGCTGGTTCAGTCTCCAGCGAAGCCCGCGGGACAGCGATCGCAAGCTCTGGGACGGTGATATGCTGAGTGTCTCGTTCGGTTTCCCCGCCGACCACTTGCGGGGCGGACGAGAACTGCAAAGCGGCTACCTGCCCGTACTACGAACGTGGTGGCAGGATGGTCCGATCCACTACGAGCAGCGAACCGTCCTGAGCACGGTTGACGCGAACCTCGAAACCGTTGCTCTGGATACGCCCACCGTGCTGCTCATGCAGGTGAGAATGGTCAACGTATCCGATTCTGAGACGTCAACCGCAAGGCTCAAGTTCGGCACGCGGACCCGCCGACAGGAAAAGCTAACCCTACGTGACGGCAGGGCTTTGGCTGTGACAGACGATGGCGAGCGCCTGCGCTTCCTGGTTAACACGAACAACCGAGGTATTCTAACCGAAGACGACAAGTCGGTCACGTGGGCCTTTGATCTCAAGCCCGGGCAAAGCGAGTCCCTGCACGCCGTGATTCCTTCGATAACCCTGCTCACGGACGACGAGATAAAGCCTTACGAGCGCCTCGACTTCAATACGGAGGCGGCGAGGGTTTGCAGCTTCTGGCGGGATTTGACCGCTCGCGGAACACAGATCATCACGCCTGAGCCTTGGATCAACGATTTCTACAAAGCTCATTTGCGTCACCTCCTGGTTAACTGCTTCAAAGAGCTCGACAGCGACCTCCTCCACGCGCATGTGGGCACGTTCCACTACGGCGTCTATCCGAACGAGTCCGTCATGATGAACAGCGATCTGGACCGTCGAGGCTGCCATGAGCAGGCCCGTCACGTTCTCGATGCCTTCCTGCGCTACCAGGGCACGGTTCCGATGCCGGGTAACTTCAAGAGCGTAAAGGGAGAATTCTACGGCGCCGGCGGCCACGAGACGGGAGGCTACAACAAGAGCCACGGTTACGTTATGTGGAACATGGCCCAGCACTGGTGGTTTACCCGCGACCGCGAGTGGATGGCGCGAGCGGCGCCGCAGCTTGTCGAAGCCTGTGAATGGGTCATTCGGGAACGCCACTCCACGATGGCCCTTCAAAGCGACGGCACGAAGCCTTTGGAGTACGGCTGGCTGCCGACGGGCTCGCTCGAAGACGTCACGGACTATTGGCATTGGCTGGCGACCAATAGTGCGACCGTGTGGGGCTTTCGCGCTCTGGCCGATGCTCTCGCCGATTTTGGCCATCCCCAGGGCGCCAGATTGCAGGCGGAGGCGTCCGCCTACTATAGCGACCTGATGCGGGCGGTCACGGAATCGCGGATTCGCTGTCCCGTCGTGCGCCTGCGGGACGGCACGTACGTTCCAAAGATCCCTTCGAGGCTGTACGAACGCGGTCGCGCGCACGGCTGGCTTCGCGAGACGCTCGAAGGGGCCTTGTTCCTGCCAGCCTATGGCCTTTTGGCCCCCGATGCACCCGAGACCCTGTGGATTCTCAAAGATTACGAAGATAACCTCTACATCTCCGAGCGGTACGGCTACTCGGTCCCGGCGTATGAGGATTTCTGGTTCTCCCGCGGTGGATTCTCGATGCAGGCGAATCTGCTCGACGGCCCTCTACCCTATCTCTGGAGAGACGATATCAAACACTACGTACGGGCCTACTTCAACGGATTTGCGTCCGCCTTCTATCCCGAAATCCGGATGTGCAACGAGCACTCCCTGCCGGAACTGGGCTATCCGAGAGGCGATCATTTCAAGACGTCGGACGAAGCCCAATCGACGTACTGGCTGAGGCTGATGTTCATCAATGAGCAAGCCGACAAGCTGTACCTCGGTCAGGCTATCCCTCGATACTGGTTCACCGATGGGAACAAGATCGGTGTTACGAACGCGGCGTCCTATTTCGGGCTGTTGTCGCTCCGATACGAATCTGACGCCGACAACGGAAAAATCAAAGCCATTTTAGACCCTCCGCAGCGCAATACACCCGAGACTATCTACGTTCGCATCCGTCATCCTCAGTCAAAGCCTATCAAGCGTGTCCTCCTGAACGGCCGGCCATACGACGAATTTGACAGGGACAAGGAGTGGATCATTTTGCGCGGACCGGTCGAGAGACGGCAAACCATCGTTGCTGAGTACTAACGCGGAAAGTATCTCCAAAAAGTAAAGAGTGACTAAAGTCCAAAGCCGGGGCTGATATATATGCTTTGGCTCACTTTAGTCACTCTATCTCATTTGTCTTACGGGTACAGCCGGATGTCGTCGAAATACATCGTTCCCGAACCGCCAGCCGTCGCCGTTCCGGCTTTGCTGCCCAGGCCGATGGCCATACTGTCCACGTCGGCCAAGTTAATCCCCTGATCGGCGAAAGCCTGCAACGGGATCAGCCACTGTGTCCACGTGTCGATGGTGGCGGCGGCCGGGTCGTCGTGGGCCACAACGGCGGTCGTGCCGTTGGCGTTCGCCAGGGCCACATAAAGCGGCTCAGCCGCGTTGCTCGCGATCCCGATGTCCTGCGACTGCCACTGCCCCGTCACGGTGCCCGCGGTTTGGACGTTGGAGAATTTCGCCGTGCACGTCAAAGCGGCGTCGTGGCTGGTCAGCGCCAGGCCGACATAGACCG
>CAYZAH010000287.1:0-5791 GCA_964475805.1 uncultured Pirellulales bacterium
TCTCGCCCCAAGTGTGGGGACAACGAGTCGATTCGGTGCCAAACGTCGTGGTGATCCTCGCGGACGACATGGGCTACGGCGATCTGGCCTGCCAGAACCCGGATTCCAAAATCCCGACCCCGAACCTCGACAGGCTGGCCGGCGAAGGTATGCGGTTCACCGATGCGCACACCGCATCGGGCGTTTGTTCGCCCACTCGATATTCGGTTCTCACGGGCCGTTATCACTGGCGAGGCCGGCTCAAGACAGGGATTGTGATGCCCTTTGGCCCACCGGCGGTCGAGTCGGACCGCCTGACAATCGCCCGGATGCTCCGTGAGAAAGGGTACGCCACCGGCTGTGTGGGCAAGTGGCACCTGGGTTTTGAGTGGCCTTTCAAAAAGCCGCGCCGAACGCTCAAGAAAGGAGAGCCCTACAGGAGTGAGGATTTCGATTGGTCAGGACGCATTAGCGGCGGTCCTGTGGATTGCGGTTTCGACATGTACTTCGGCGACGACACGCCCAATTTCCCGCCCTATACCTGGATCGAGAACGATCACGTGCTCAAGACGCCTTCGGCGCAATTCAGGACCGAATGGACGCCCGGCGGCGAGCATTACGAATGTCGTCCCGGCCCCGCCGTCGAGGGCTGGGATTTGACGCCGGTTTTGCCGACGATCACGCAAAAAGCCGTCGAATGGCTCGACAAGCAGGCCAAGACGAAACAGCCTTTCTTCCTGTACTTCGCTCTGACCTCCCCCCACACACCGATTGTTCCCAGCGGAGGATTTGTAGGCAGAAGCAGCGTGGGGCTGTACGGCGACTGGGTGATTCAAACCGACGCCATGATCGGCCGGGTATTGAAAACGCTCCAAGACAACAACGTGGCAGACAATACCTTGCTGATATTCACGTCTGACAACGGGCCGGAACAATATGCTTACCGCCGCGTCAGGCAGTATCATCACAGCAGCATGTTGAACCTCAGAGGGCTTAAGCGCGACCTGTGGGAGGGTGGCCATCGCGTGCCGTTTATTGTCAAATGGCCGGGCAAGGTCCGTCCGGGCAGCGTCAGCCGTGAACCCGTCTGCAGCGTGGATATTTTCGCCACGGTAGCCGACGTCGTAGGTTATCGGCTCCCGGACAATGCCGCTGAGGATAGCTTCAGCATCGTCCCGGCGCTGCTCGAAGAAACGGGCCGCAAACCCATTCGCGAAGCAATCGTCCACCATAGTCCTCATGGTCACTTCGCGATTCGTAAGGGCGATTGGGTCTTTATCGACTGGAACCGGGGAAACGAATCCAGGGTCCCTCCGTGGTACGACCAGCTCAAAGGCTACGAAAAAACAGATACGCCCGGCCTGCTCTACAACGTTAAGCAAGACGTCGCGGAACACAAGAATCTCTACAAA
Organism: uncultured Pirellulales bacterium; assembly: GCA_964475805.1. Lineage (GTDB taxonomy): Bacteria > Planctomycetota > Phycisphaerae > Sedimentisphaerales > Anaerobacaceae > JAFGTG01. The sequence continues at coordinate 1,392 of CAYZAH010000287.1, forward strand.
GAGCACCCGGACATCGTTGAAGAGCTTAAGACGTTATTGGAGAAGTACAAACGGGAAGGCCGGTCAACGCCGCGGCGAAGCTGATTGCCCGCGAACTTTTGGAGTAAGACTCAAAATGCTACAGAGAGAGAAGCTCGTTGTTACGATTTGGATGCTATCCATTGCCGCACCGCTTCTGCACGCTGAGCAGGGCCCTAACCCTATGCGGCTCTGGTACGATAAGCCGGCGAGCCAATGGACGGAGGCCCTTCCCGTCGGCAACGGCCGGCTCGGAGCGATGGTGTTCGGTGACGCCCGGAAAGAGCACCTTCAGTTCAACGAAGATACTCTGTGGACGGGCATCCCGCATGACTATTCTCACGCCGATGCATATGAATACCTGCCCAAAATCCGCGAGTTGCTCTTTCAAGGCAAGCAGAAAGAAGCGGAAGACCTCGCCAGCCGGACCTTCATGAGCGTTCCGCTCAGACAGGAACGATATCAAACGTTTGGCGACATCTGGATCGAATCCGATGGAGCTGAGGGCGCGAGCGATTATCAACGCGAGCTGAACCTCGACACCGCCGTGGCGTCTGTGCAGTACAAAACGGGCGACGCGACGTTTGCGCGATCCATCTTCTCCAGCTATCCCGATCAGGTCATGGTGATCCACCTGGCGTCGGACAAGCCGAGGCAGTTGAACCTCGTCGTGTCCGTGACCTCGCCTCACAAGGAATCCGAGGTAACGGCGCAGGCCGATGCTCTTGTCCTGAAGGGCCGAGTTTCGGGTTATCGGCAGAGCCGCTCAAAGGTCTATCACGCGAGCATCCTGAAGTTTGAGTCCCGGCTAAAGGTCTACGAGTGCGATGGCGAGGTTTCGCAAGAAGGCAACACGCTTCACATTACCCATGCCGGGGCCGTTACGCTGATCCTGGCGGCGGCTACGAGCTACAATAACTATCACGACGTCGGCGCCGACCCAGCCGCCCGGTGCGAAGCGGCTTTGGCTTCGGTCAAAGGCGACTATGACACGTTGCTAAGAAGGCACGTCGAGGACTATCAGAGCTTGTTTCACAGGGTCTCGATTGATCTGGGCACAACGGAACAAGCTGAGAAACCCACCGATGTGCGGATTCTGGACTTCCGAAAAGAGCACGATCCTCAGTTAGCCGCCCTGCTGTTCCAATACGGCCGATATTTGATGATCTCATGCAGCCGGCCCGGCTCCCAGCCAGCCAACCTTCAAGGTCTTTGGAACGATCATCTTGCTCCACCGTGGGACAGCAAGTACACGGTTAATATCAATACCGAGATGAACTACTGGCCCACGGAAGTGTGCAACCTGTCCGAATGTCACGAGCCTCTTTTCGGCCTGATCGAGGACTGTGCGCAAACGGGCCGGAAGGTCGCCAAGCTGCACTACGACAGCCACGGCTGGGTGCTCCATCACAACACCGATCTCTGGCGAGGCACAGCCCCGATCAACGCCTCGAATCACGGCATTTGGGTCACGGGCGGCGCCTGGCTGTGTCAGCATTTGTGGTGGCATTACGAGTACACGCTCGACAACGAATTCCTCCGGGCCCAAGCGTACCCGGTCATCAAGGAAGCCGCGATGTTCTTCGTGGATTACCTGATCGTGGATCCGAGAAACGACAAAGGCTGGCTCATCTCGGGCCCCTCGAACTCCCCCGAGCAAGGCGGATTGGTCATGGGCCCGACGATGGACCACCAGATCATCCGCAATCTGCTTTCCAATTGCATCGACGCCTCGGAAATCCTGAACGTCGATGCGGAACTCAGGAGCAGGCTAAAGCAAATTCGTGCACGCATCGCCCCGAATCAAATCGGAAAATATGGACAGCTCCAGGAATGGCTGGAGGATAAGGACAACCCGAACAACAAGCATCGCCACGTTTCCCATATGTGGGGCCTTTTCCCCGGCAACGAGATCACGAGGGAGGAAACGCCGGCTTTGTTCGCGGCGGCGCGCAAATCGCTCGAATTCCGCGGCGACGAGGGAACCGGCTGGTCCATGGGCTGGAAGGTGAACCTCTGGGCCAGACTGAAAGACGGAAACCACGCTTACAAAATCTTAGGCAACCTGCTCAGGCTCACAGGCTCGCCCTTGACGGACTACCGGGGCGGCGGCATTTATCCGAACCTCTTCGACGCCCATCCGCCCTTCCAGATCGACGGCAATTTCGGCGTCACGAGCGGCATCGCCCAGATGCTTCTCCAATCGGACCGGCAAAAAGAAAAAGGAGTCTACATCCTCGAAATCCTCCCCGCCGTGCCGAACGCCTGGCCGGACGGCAGCATCAAAGGACTTCGCGCCCGCGGCGGCTTCGAGGTCGCAATATCCTGGAAAGACGGCAGACTCATCTCTGTCGAACTAAAATCGCTCAAAGGCTCCACATGCGTACTGACGTATGGCGGCAAGAGTGTAACCGTCCGGACAAATCCGGGAATGATTTATCGGTATGATAGTGAACTGAAAAGGCAATAGTCATCACTTTTAAGGAGATCCGATGCCATGGACAAATATCGCATCCACCAAGCTGTACAAGCTGCAATCGTCGCTTCGATCACAATTCTAATTCTCACGGGCTGTTCGACCAACAAGGAGGCTGAAGGACAAATGACCAGAGACCACATGATTATGGATAAGCTGGCCAACGCCAAAAACTACTACGACATGCACCCGGGCTTCGAGAAGGCCTTCGCGTTCCTGAGGCAGAGCGGCCTGGCCGAGCTGCCGCCGGGGCGCTATGAGATCGACGGCGACCGGCTATTCTGCATGATCAGCAAAGAGCCCGGCCGGACCCGCGCCGAAGCCAAGCTCGAAGCACATCGTAAATATATTGATATTCAGTACCTTATCGGTGGATCGGACGAAATGGGCTGGAGGCCCACCGCCGACTGCAAAATCGTGGATACCCCCTACGACGCCGAGAAGGACATCGGATTCTTCAACGATGAGCCGAAAACCTGGACGCCGGTCCCGACCGGCTCGTTTACCATCTTTTTCCCTTCCGACGCTCACGCGCCTCTGGTGGGCAGCGCGGAAATTCACAAGGCTGTTCTGAAAGTTGCCGTCCAAAAATGAGCGAAAAACACGCGGAAAAGCCTTGGAACATTTTTTTGAGATTTTTTCTGGAAGAAGGGATTGACCTTCCGCCCGAAATAGAATATAATCAGTACAGAATCAAAGTTAACGAAAGTCATCAAGCCCCTGCTGAATCTCGCTTTTTCCTCTCCCTCCGCACGGCAGGGGCTTTTTTTACACTTCGCCAGCCGGACGTTTGCTCAGCCCCCCCACCGATCAGCGGTGAAAGGAAGACCAGATGAGAATCGGAATCACTATCTTGACGGCCATGATGTTCATGCTGTCGGCGCGCTCCGCGTTAGCCATAAACGTGCAAAAAGACACCTTGCTGGTCATAGAGCCGAGCAAAGACAATCCTCGGAATTCCGAGGGCGATATCGTCGAGCTCAAGGACGGGCGGCTGTGCCTGATCTACACGCGATTCACAGGCGGTGCGGGCGACCATGCCAATGCTGACCTTGCGATGCGCACGTCGCGCGACGACGGCAAAACCTGGAGCGACGACACGATCGTAGTCCGGCGGACCGGCGGCTTGAACGTCATGTCTGTATCGCTACTTCGCCTGGCCGACGGCGAGATCGCTCTGTTCTACCTCCGCAAGACGTCGACGGAAGATTGTCGCCCGCTGATGCGACTCTCGAACGACGAAGCCCAAACCTGGAGCGAACCCGTCGTCTGTATCACCGACGAAGTCGGCTACTACGTGCTCAACAACGACCGCGCCGTTCAATTGCGGAGCGGGCGTCTCGTTCTGCCCGTCGCCTGGCATCAAGGCCCGGGCAAGAGTCGAGACTCCGCAGGCGTGATTATGTGTTATCTGTCCGACGACAAGGGCAAATCCTGGCGGCGCAGCAAGGACGCCTTCAAAGCGTACGCGCCCGACGGAAAACGCATCACCGCGCAGGAACCGGGCGTCGTCGAGTTGAAAGACGGGCAGCTCATGATGTTCATACGGACCAACGCCGGCAGCCAGTATATCTGCTTTTCCGAGAACGGCGGCGAAACCTGGTCGAAAGCCCGGCCATCGCTCATGGCCTCACCTCTAAGCCCCGCTTCCATCGAGCGCAGCCCCTGGACGGGCGATTTGCTCTGCGTCTGGAACGATCATTCAGGCGTCCATCCATACCCCAAAGGCCGACGAACGCCGCTCTGCCTCGCCGTCAGCAAGGACGAAGGCACGACGTGGAGCACGTCGGGGATCATCGAGTCCAATCCCGATGGCTGGTATTGTTATACCGCGATGGCGTTTGTGAAAGACCGCCTGCTCTTAGCCTATTGTGCCGGCGACAAGCAGGTCGGCGGCCTGAACCGG
>CAYZAH010000288.1:0-5778 GCA_964475805.1 uncultured Pirellulales bacterium
GCCAGAATACCGCCCCAGTTGCTGTTGGCGGTCAATTTGACGTACCTTGCTTCCACGCCGCTCATATCGATGGTCGTATTGTGAGCATAGTTGGCTGTGCCAGGGGCTTGGGCAAACTCGTACGTCGTGCCCAACGTCGCATAGTCAGTGCCGTCTGCCGAGTACTCAATCGTCACATCTTTGAATCCCAGACCGATCACCGATTCCAGGCTTTCATTGAAGTTCCACACCCACATCTCGTGCAGCCTGTAGACTTTGCCAAGGTCATACTCGATCCAGGTCGGCTGAGTCCCGTCTTTGCTGCTCAGCCACATCTGGCCCTCGCCGTCATTGTCGTGCAGCAAGCCGGTCGCATCCAGCCCCGAGCCGTTCACCGTGTTCCCAGGGCCTTTGCCCTCGTCGCTGCTCGATGCGGTCGCGATGATGCCCTCACCGGGAATCGCATACGCGAAAGGCTCTGTCGTGAATTGCCAGACCGTGCCTTTGAAGACCGTATTGTCGGGAGGCGCGACGACCTCGTCCACTCGCCAGTAATACGCCTGACCAATCTCCAGCCGAACTGTCCCATTGACGGGATAAATGTTCGGATCCTGGCGGCCCATGTAGACTCCCGCCGGGTCCGCGGTGACGGTGGCCTGGTTCACGTCATCGAAATTCGTTCCCAGGTACACGTCGTGTTTGTCAGCATAACCGCCCGGCGTCCACCTTAAGACCACGTCGCGCGGCACGTCCGTCGCTTCGTTGGCGGGGTTCGGCGCCAGGGCCTTTTGCGGAAGCCCCCCAAGAGTTCCCTCGAGCCGCGTTCCACCGTCCTCACCCATCTCTTTCGTGCGGAGAATCCCGTTATTCTGACTCGCCGGCGGGGCGAATATGAACGTCACGACTCCGTCCGTATCGCTGTTGACGAAGTCGGTTACGGCCTGACTCACCTCCGTTGAACTCCGCACGCCTCGCGCTGGCGCGACAAAGCTCATCAACTGATCTGTCAGATCGGCGTAGTCGAGGGCGACCGGGCTGCCCAGTGCGGGAGTCGGGTCGTTCTGGACGCCTGGAGCGGTGTTCCAGGTGATCGTCCCTTCGTCGATATTGTCGAATTCCTCAAGCACGCCGTAGACGAGCACCGTGCCGCTGTCGTGGCCGTAGTTGCTGAAACTCACGTTTGCGACGGATTGACCGCCGCTCAGGAGTTGTGAGACATCGTAGCTCACATAGGACACGCGGCGTCTGACGTCAATATCGCGGATCGCCATGCCAGAGCCGCCACCCGAATTCTGATCCGGGCCGATCTGCGTATCATTGCCAAGCTCTCCGTCGTCCGTGGGCATCAAGCTAAAGGACTGTGCCTGGGCGCCGGCTGCAATGCCCATCACCAGGGCCAGACAAACCAGATAAATCAAGTTTCTACACATAATCGCTCTCCTTCAAAATTTCTAACATGATTACGATGGTCAATCACGACCATGAAATCTCACAATGGGGAATCTGCTTGGACAAGTTGCTCCTCACGAGTTGAGACCACCTCCTTCTTCTGAAGAACGGCCTCAAAACTGTAGTAATATCGGCCGTTTGGATAAGGCTATTTATATCAAATCGGTTATTTCTCGTCAAGGGGCGAGAGGCGATTGCTGGTCGGTCGGTCCGCGGTTTCATCAGCGGGGCGGGTCCAGAGGGGCTTGTCCACCTGTCAAGTTGGCGTGCAAAGCCGCTTTCAATGCCAGAATTGGCATCTTTGTTGGACCTTATTTCGTCGCTGTTTTGCACCGACCGGGTTTTTGGCTTGTGTAATCCCTTGTAATAAAGATACTTACCGTCGCGACGTCAAAATGGCATTTTCGCCCCAAGAAGCTGGTATATCGTTTGCAGCCCGAGTATAATCTGAAAGAAAGAGGACCGGTTCGCATGGATCAACCGGAGAGCCATGTCCTTGTAAGTGCTTAATAGGTAAAGGATTAACGATTGAGTATCTCATCAGGCAGTCAGTTAATGGAGGCAAGCAATTATGGCAGTGAAAGAATTGGCATTTGAAACAGAGGCACGAGCCGGGCTATTGGCCGGTGTGGAGAAGCTCGCCGCAGCCGTGAAGGCGACACTCGGCCCGAAAGGCCGTAACGCCGTGATCGACAAGAGCTGGGGCGGACCGACCGTGACAAAAGACGGCGTCACTGTTGCGGAAGAAATCGATTTGGTGGATAAGAACGAGAACCTCGGCGCCAAGCTGGTCAAGGAGGCGGCGAGCAAGACCTCGAAGATCGCCGGCGACGGTACGACCACCGCGACGGTGCTGACCGAGGCGATGTTCAAAGAGGCGTACAAGAACCTGGCAGCCGGCGCCGACGCCATGGCGCTCAATCGCGGAATGCAGAAGGCGGCCGCGGCTGTGACGACTAAGCTCGCTTCGTTGGCCAAACCGGTGGACATCGCCAAAACCAAAGATATCGTCAACATCGCGTCGGTTTCCGCGAACAACGACGTCGAGATCGGCAAGATCATGGCCGACGCCTTTCAGCGGGTCGGCAAGGACGGCGTCATCACCGTCGAAGAGGGCAAGAGCTTCGAGACGGCGGTGGAGTTCGTGGAGGGGATGCAATTCGACCGGGGTTATCTCTCGCCTCATTTCGCAACCGACACCGAGAACATGGTCTGCGAGTTGAAGAGGCCGTTCATCCTGGTTCACGAGGAGAAAATCAGCAACGTCGCCAAGCTCGTGCCGCTGCTCGAGAAGGTGGCCAAGGCTAAGAGACCGCTGCTGATTATTGCTGAGGACGTCGAGAGTGAGGCACTGGCGACCTTGGTGGTGAACAAGCTGAAGGGCATTCTGGAAGTGGCTGCGGTCAAGGCGCCAGGATACGGCGACCGCCGAAAGGCGATGCTTCAGGACATCGCCGTGCTCACAGGGGCCGAGCCAATTTTCAAAGACCTCGGAGTCGAGATGGAAAACATCGGCATCAAGCAGCTCGGCCAGGCCAAGAGGGCCACGATCGACAATGACGACACGATCATCGTCGAAGGGGCCGGCAGTCAGGAAGCCATCGCCGGAAGAATCAAGCAGATCAAAGATGAGATAGAAGTCACAACGAGTGATTATGACCGCGAGAAGCTCCAGGAGCGCTTAGCGAAGCTGACGGGCGGCGTGGCTCAGATCAACGTCGGAGCAGCCACTGAAGCCCAGATGAAGGAGAAGAAGGCGCGTATCGAAGACGCCCTTCATGCGACCCGTGCAGCCATTGAAGAAGGTATCGTGCCGGGCGGTGGCGTGGCGCTCATTCGCTGCCTCGACGCCGTCAAGAAGCTACACCTCGAAGGGGACGAGCAGACCGGCGCCAACATTTTGGCCAAAGCGCTTACCATGCCTTGCTACTCCATTGCTTATAACGCGGGCACGACGCCGAACCTTGTGGTCAACAAGGTGGCCGAAGGCAAGGGCGGATTTGGATACAACGCCGCCACGGATACGTATGAAGATTTAATAGAAGCCGGCGTGATAGATCCGGCCAAGGTGACCCGGATCGCTTTACAAAACGCCGTGAGCATTGCCGGGCTGCTGCTGACCACAGATTGTCTTGTTACTGAAAAACCAAAGGAGAAAGAGGATATGCCTCCCGGCGGACCTGGCGGCCCAGGCGGCTACGGCGGCGACATGGGCGGTATGGGCGGCATGGGTATGATGTAAGGAAGCCAGAGACGACGGCGGCCGCAACGACCCGGCATGGTTCCGACGTGTTCATGCCGCGCTTTGGGCGGGCTGCTCAGGCTGGCTTCTAAAATACGGTCCAAGACAAGCTAAGGAAGGTGACACGATGAACAAGGAAGTGGGAAGGCTATCGTCGGACTTTGACGTCACGCTCACGTCAGGCTCGAAGTGGGTCATTACCGTCGTAGCATTGTGCACGGTGGCGATCGTCGGTGGCTGGCAACAGCGAGAAGGGAAGAAGTCGTCCTTTCTCGGAGAAACTGAAAAGAAGCGTGCCTTGACGAAGGACGAACGGATGGAATGGTGGCGCGATGCTCGATTCGGTATGTTCATCCACTGGGGTCTGTATGCTATACCGGCCGGTGAGTGGAAGGGCAAACAGATTCCGGGCATCGGCGAATGGATTATGCAAACGGCCCATATCCCCGTCTCGGAATACGAGCAGTTGGCAAAGCAGTTCAATCCGGTGAAGTTCGATGCCGACCGCTGGGTGCAGATTGCCAAGAACGCGGGCATGAAGTACATCGTGATTACCAGCAAGCATCACGATGGATTCTGCCTGTGGGATTCGAAGGTGAGCGACTACGATATTATGGATGCGACATCGTTCAAGCGCGACATACTCGGTGAATTGTCCGAGGCGTGTAAGAAGCAGGGCGTTAGGCTGTGCTTCTACCATTCGATCATGGACTGGCACAACCCTGATGCGCAGGCGCCCTTCTATCCGAACTACAACGACGGAAGTCGAACGAATCCGAATTTTCCGCGCTACGTCGCGAACTACTTGAAGCCACAACTCAAGGAACTGGTCACCAACTACGGCCCTCTGGGAGTTTTGTGGTTCGACGGCGAGTGGATCAAGGACTGGACCGAGCCGCAGGGCAAGGACCTGTATAATTACGTGCGCAGCCTTCAGCCGGACATCATCATCAACAATCGCGTCGGCAAGGGCCGGAAGGGCATGGAGGGCCTGAGCAAAGGCGACGAATTCGCCGGCGACTTCGGCACTCCCGAACAGCAGATTCCGGCCAAGGGTCTGCCCGGCGTTGATTGGGAATCGTGCATGACGATGAACGACACGTGGGGCTACAAATCCAGCGACCACCACTGGAAATCGGCTGAGGATCTGATCCGCAAGTTAGTGGATATCGCCAGCAAAGGCGGCAACTTCCTTTTGAACGTCGGGCCGACCGCCGAAGGGCTCATTCCGGAACCGAGCGTGGAGCGTCTGGCGGCTGTTGGCAAGTGGACGAAGGTCAACGGCGAGAGCATCTACGGAACGACGGCGAGTCCGCTCGGCGAGGTCCCGTGGGGTCGCTGCACGGCGAAGCCGGGCAAGCTGTATCTTCACGTTTTCGACTGGCCGACGAACGGCCGGCTCGAAGTCCCCGGTATCGAGCACAAGGTTACGAAGGCCTATCTGCTGGCGGACAAGAAACATGCCAAGCTTCCAGTCGTGCTCGCGGATCAAAACAAGGTTGTTGTGACTCTCCCGACTGAAGCACCGGATCGGGTCGATAGCGTTGTCGTGCTGGAAATCGAGAAATAGGGACCGCCCGGAGAACCTCGACCTCATCCGGGCTGTGGTTTGAAGGCGTCGTCCTGTGTCTGGAAAGAAGATAAACGGAAAACTGGGAACTGAAACGGTAAGAAACAAGGAGTGAGTTATGAAGCTTAAACCCCTGGATGATAGAATTGTCATCAAGCAGTCGGAAGCCGAAGAGAAAACAAGCGGGGGGATCATTCTTCCCGATACCGCGAAGGAGAAGCCGCAGATCGGCGTGGTCGTGGCCATCGGCCCGGGCAAATTACTGGACGACGGCAAGCGGGCCGCGATGTCGGTCAAGAATAAAGACGAGGTCATCTACGCCAAGTACATCGGCAACGACGTTGAAATCGACGGCGAAAAGTACGTCATCCTCAGAGAGAGTGACGTCCTCGGAATCGTCGAGAAGTGAGACGTCCCATTCGTCTTCGATGCGCGAGGCAGAGTGCAAAACAACCATAGTCAATGATTGAGAAGAGGAAATAACAATGGCAAAACAAATGATGCATGACGATGCGGCGCGAGCCCAGCTCAAAGACGG
>CAYZAH010000289.1:0-5773 GCA_964475805.1 uncultured Pirellulales bacterium
AGAAGAACGGGCTTGCCGGCCTGCCTCGCTTCGATCACCGCCCGGGCTACAGCTTCGACGTCTCCGTAGGTCTCCGCAGGCACATTCACCGCGAGATCGTCAACATCTTCAATCCGGACGAGATCGTCAAGCGTAACCTTGTTGGAGCGCGTAGCTAACGGATAGGTGCTGATTCGGCTGAGATCAAAAATGTCGTATCGACCTTCGTAGTCCATGGGTGAATTTCTGTTATTGGAGTCCCTCAAGCAGTTTCTTAAGACGTTCGATGCACTGTACCATGCAACGAATCGTATGATAGTTCACCTTCCAGGAATGGCTCATGTGTGTCCAGATCGGCTTGCCCTCGCGGGTCGTCAACGGCCACCACTCACCAACCGGATGATTGATCATCTTGTCGAAAACGAAACGATGCACGTTCTCGTACGCGGGCCAGTATTCCTCCGGCCCGAAGCGCAGGCACCCTTCCAACATACCGATCATGACTTCGGCCTGTTGCCAGAATTCCTTCTCCATATCATAAACGCCGCCGGAGTGAGGGCCTTCCACGTAGACGCCGCCAAAATCGTGATCGATGCCGTTATCTCGCCCGTGGTCCATCGCCTTCTTGATAACCCCTTTGTAATCATCAAAGCCGCTACCCATGATGTCCGTGGCGTGGGCGAGCAGCCAGGCAAACTCGACGTTATGGCCAGCGGAGGTATTATCTTCGGCGTTCGCCTTTTGCCCGCCCTCGGCAAAACGGTCCCAGCCCCAGACGATGTCGAACTTGATTTGCGGCGCGACCTTCCAATCGACCGTGAATTGCGGGATGCCCGTCGCGTACTCGGGATGGATGATCCGCTTGAGGAGCAAGTCGATATCCTCCACGAGCGTCCGCCGGTGGATCGACTGGCCCGTGCACTCGTAGAGCGTCGTGAAAGCCTCCATCAGATGCATATGAACGTCGAGCGTCTTTCGGTCGCCACCCTGGGAGCCGGGGCCGCACAGGTCCCAGTTTCGTTCAAACATCTCGAAGTAGCCGCCATACATCGTGTCAGCGGCGTATTTCTTGAGCTGATCGAAGGTCTTTTCGGCGTATTCGGCGCCGCGGGCGTCCCCCGTGGCCAGGGTATACTCGCTGAAGGCGTACATGATGAACGATAGACCGTAGAGGATCTTCTTATCGCAAGTGACGTTACCCGCCCGGTCGGTGATCCAGAAAAAGCCGCCGTACTCGTTGTCCCACATCTTGTCGATGAGGAAATCGACGCCGTGCCGGGCATACTCGGCGCACCGGCCGTCGCCGTAGCCCGCACGGTGGGCGGATGCCATGGAATAGACGGTGCGGGCCTGGGCGAGCATGGACTTCTCGTCCTCGCCGGAATCGTTGCCATCCTTGTCGAAATGTGTGATAAAGCCGCCGTTCTTGTCGTCTTTGCACCGGTCCAGCCAGAAAGGAAGCAACTCGGTCGTCAGGTGCTTCTTACACTCGTCAAGACAGGCGGATACTTGCTTTGCGGTTATGGCCATCTTGAAATCCTTTCAAAAAACCGGTCAGTTGTTTGTCTTCAACAAAGCCACTTTGCTATCAAACGAGCGAAACGGGCGTATCCTAACAAAAATGTCCAAGCATGACAACGAATCCTGAAAAAGACCGAGTTCATCGGGGCAAGCTCGTTGGTCCGAGCAGGATCTGGAGATAACACGTCGCCCCTGAATGGAATTGCATCAATCACCCGAAAAACGGGTATCAGACAAGAAGACACACGTGGTGCAGCACCGCTGAGCGCACCGTTGATCAACCGTCATCAACCTTCAGTCTTCGGCTTGGCAGGTGGATCGGGTAAGGGAATGGGGAAGGTGAGCTTTGCACCGTCGGGGGCCGTGCCGTAATCGAAGCCCAACTTGGTGGGCAGTTCGCCGGGGGTGGTCGCGCTGCCGAGCAGCCTGTCGTGCTCCTCCATAACAGCCTGTGTACTGTCTCGCTCGATGGCCCTTCTCATCGCTGTTTGTGGCTGGCCCAGGAGCCTGCTCACAGACTTCTCATCAACGTCCACCAGGACCGAGATCAAGTACCCGATCTGGGCCTCTCTAAGCACGCCGGCATTCTTACCCTTGACGTACCTCTCGATAGCATACGAGTATAATTGTGCAAACCGGCGGGCAACCTCAGGCTTCCGAGATGCAGAAGAACTGGCCAATCCGCCGACCTGCGAGGACGGCACAGGTATCTTGTTCGCCAGCAATTGGAGGATAGCAATGTCGTAAAGCTCGTGTCTTACCGTCCAGTTGACGTATCTCTTCATCCGTTCGTCGGCTATCCGCAACAGGAGCGCCTCGCTCTGCGGGCTGTTCACAGTCGCTATGAACCGGGTCATGCGAAATAAAACCTCGGCGTCGCTGGTCGGGACTATCTCCATGAGCCGATCGGCGATCATCCGGGTGTCGCCAGGGTTCGGGTCCGTGTTCCCTTTCAACTGCTCCAATATCGCGGGATTGGTCAGGCAACTGACCGCCCAATAGCGAACGACCATATTGTCACTTTTCAGCATCTCCAGGGCCAGATCGTTCAGTCGGGGGTCTTCCAGACCATCCACCAAAATCAGGAGATTGACCGTGACGCTCGTCTTGCGCTCCCCCGATAGAGTCTGGGCCTCCTGCAAACCGGCTTGGATATACTTGTGGGCGGCTTCCGAAAATTGCTGAGCGTATTGGCCTTGGGTCCCCTTCCTGCTCAAGATAACGGTTCGGCGCTTTGCGATGGTCGCCAGATCCCTGGTTCTGACCAATTCCTGTATAGCCTCCGCGAGAAACTCGTCAATGACCTTATAATCCTGGGCGTCCAGAACCCCTTTGGCGCGCACCCGGTCGATCGCCGCGGTATTCACGGCTCGCGTCATTGGGTCCATTGCCAGAAAAAAACAGCCGGCCAGAATAGCAAAAAACGCCCATCTTATCTTCATCTGCAACATCCTGATAAATTGACTATCGAGGCCACGCGTGCCCTGCTCACATTTACTTAGACATTATCTACTTTAACGTAATTATCGGCTTTTGTCAAGCGAATTCAAGCCCCCCCGGGAAAACTCTCATCAAATCCATCCTCCGCCTTTTTATCGGAGCTTCCTGCCCGTGGCCGAGGCTTCACCAAGTCTGGCCGGAGGGATCATTTTGACTGACACACTTGGATATCGTCAAAAAACACCTTGCCTCTACCGCCCGCCTGCAGATTGTCGGGCTCGCCGAAGCAGATGGCAATGGAAGTGATATTTGCAAGGTCCACGCCCGTGAACGCCTGCAAGTCGATAGCCCATTGCGTCCAGTCATTTATCCGCACGGCGTTGGCATTATCATGACAGACCGTCGAACCTCCGTTGAGAGCGACACTTAGGCGCGCTGGAAAATTCGCCGCATCGCCGCGAAACCACAGTGACAAGACCCCGGCGGCCTCTTCCGTCCAGTCCTGGGGCGGATTCAGCGCCCGCTCGGCCTTCGAGGACTTGAAGAACGTATCGTAGAAGTACGGCATCGACTGCTCGCCGCGGTGAACCACGTTGCGCTCGGTGAAGGGAGGATTCACATAGCCAACGACGGCGCCGTTTACAGACGGGTTGTCAAATCCGTCCAGCCATGTGTCGAATATCCTGTTGCTCTGGGGATCATCAGGATCGAGATCGTTGTAAGACTCGAAATCGTCGATGATAAAATAGCTGTTTTCCCGCAGACTCCCTATGCTCTCAACCAGCCAATTTCCAGTGAATTCTTCCAAATCATTAAAGTCAACTTTGCCATCGTCGTTCAAGTCGGCGCCGCGACACCAAAAGAAGGGAGCATCGTTTTCAAGCCAGTGTTCGGCAAAGACGGCGAAATCCGCAAAGTCCACTCGCATATCACCATTGAAGTCGGCCATCCGGAATTGCCATGCGAATCGGGGATAATTCACCCCTTCACAGATACTCCAGATATCATCTGCTCCATTTGCGCTCTCGGCGACGAAATCCCAGCCATTGTCTCTGAACATCGTTTCCGTCTTCATCTCGGCGGTGGTTTTGCCATTGGCATTATTGCATCCTGTACCATGAAGGTCCTTTCCGCACATATTGTCTTGACCGCTGGTACGAACATCCCAAAAAGAGGTGCGAATCACCGCTTCGTTGTTGTATCCCACCAGCCCGCCGACATGTGTCGTCCCGGCAATGTCGCCCACCGAATAACAATCGTCGATCTTCCCAGGCCACGTATTGTTTCCCACCAGACCGCCGACCACGCCATCTCCTCTGACGCTGCCCGTAGCGTAGCAGTTCTTCATGGACTCAGCGTTGTTTCCGACCAATCCGCCAACGTAGCTCTCTCCCGAAACGGAACCGGTCGAGTAAGAGCAGGTGACTGCGCCGGAATTGGTTCCCACCAATCCTCCAACCGTCCGCCCCCCCAAAGCGTCGCCCCACGCGGAGCAATCCGTGATCGAGCCTGAATTACCCCCCGCAAGTCCGCCGATGTTGCTGCCTTGGCCTGAAGTCCTGCCCGTGGCCATAGATCGCGAGATCGAACCGGAACTATTTCTTCCGACAAATCCGCCGATATACTTGTCTCCTGAAACGTTGCCCTTCGCAAGACAGTTGTCAATGGCTCCACGCGAATATCCCACCAGCCCGCCTATTGCTTCATCCCCTGAAACCGCACCGGTGGCATAACAGGCCTCGATTCGACCGTCTTCATTGTACCCCACCAGCCCGCCGACGGATTCATTCCCAGATATGCTCCCGCCGGCAATATAGCAGTTTGTGATCGTCCCTTTTTCGAGATAGCCAACCAGCGAGCCGACGTTGCTTCCTCCTTCGGCTCTAACGTATGGATTGATCAGTCCGAGATTCTTGATTTCGGCGCCGGAGTCGTTCACGTATCCGAAGATTCCGGTGTAATCACGGTTCGTTGAGCTGAATCTCAATATCTTCTTGCCGTTACCATCGAAGACCCCGTGGAAGGCATTCGTGTCAGTAGTCCCAATGACCTTGAAATTCTTTCCCGAATATTGACTTAGATCGATATCGGCCACGAGCTTGAAATACTTATCCCAATCGCTTCGATTAGCGCCGATCGTGTTCATCTGTTCGGCGGTATAGATTAGGTAAGGATCGTCGGCTTGACCCGTACCACCACCGTATTGTGCCACAGCCGGCTGGCAGAACAAACAAAGTGCAAACCAGCCAGGCAATATCCTCGACAACGTGATTCCTCTTGTCGTACACATCGTGCGGCTTTCCTCTCGGAATTCGATTCGTTTGTAGCGACGCTATAAGATGCTGTCTTACTGTGCCCCCGGGAGCACACTACAAACGACTAATAATCCTTGAATCCTCGCATCCAGTAGGGCCAGTCTTCGGGTCGAACACCGCCGGCTTTCGTCCAGGGACCGGCGGTGTTAGACTCCTCGTCCCATTTCAATGTCCATAGCTCCTTGAGTCCGACTCTCCTCACGGACCAATCCAAAAACAGGCTGTTGACGTACCCGTTGTGTCTGTTCATACAAAAGGTCTGGGAGCCACTGCCATCCCTCCTCGGCGGCGGGTCGGCATTGGCGTGTCTGCCCGAACGGGCGGGACTGTCGAGAAGCACGGGGACATTGGCCTGCCCTTTTGTGAAGTACGCTTTCGCCCGCCTGAAATCGAACATCATGCTCGTGCCGTTGAAGCCATAGCTGGCACGAAACGCCGGCGCCGGACTCGTAATCTGCCAGGCTTCAAACGTCGAGCCACTTGAGTACCTTATTTCGTACGACATGCTGGACCCGGAG
>CAYZAH010000290.1:0-5761 GCA_964475805.1 uncultured Pirellulales bacterium
GAAAGTACCTCGACGCGGGCGGCAAGATTGTGTTCTACGGGGACATTCCCTTCTATAACCAGGGTAATCCCGGAGGCGTCGAGACCAACTGGGGTACCGGTGGCTCGACCGGCATTTTGGGCTTCAACGCAGCCGGCGGAGCGTGGGACTCCAGCAACACGGTAATCTTCACGCCGGAAGGCATCGACTGGGGACTCACGCAGACGTGGGCCTCGGTCAGGCCGGCGGCTCCCGACGCCGTTGACATCGTCTTGGCAGAGGATAACGCCGGAAACGCCGCCGCTTGGGTCAAGCACTTCGTGGAAGGGGATACGAGCGGTGGATTTGTGCGCATCTGGGACCGCGGCAACATATACAGCATCGACGACCTGATGAGCGTGGCTGAGTACGGCTTGGGCGGCAATCCTTATCCTCGCAGCCCGAGTCCCGCCGACGGGGCGACGCACGCGGATACCTGGGTTACCCTTTCGTGGTTCCCGGGAGATTTTGCCGTAACGCACGACGTGTATCTGGGCGAAAGCTATGACGACGTGGCCGCCGGCGCGGGCGACACGTTCCGAGGCAACCAGGGCAGCACTTTCTTCGTGGCGGGCTTTCCGGGATTTCCTTATCCGGACGGCCTGATACCCGGCACGACCTACTTTTGGCGAGTCGCCGAGGTTAATGACGCCGATCCAAATAGTCCGTGGTCGGGGCCGGTCTGGAGCTTCTCGGTTCCTCCGAAAAAGGCCTATGATCCGGTTCCCGCCGACGGGAGCAGGTTTATCGACGGGGCAGGCCCGACGCTGACCTGGACGCCCGGATTCGGCGCGAAGCTGCACACCGTCTATTTCGGCGACGATTTCGACACCGTGAGCAACGCCGCTGGTGGTATGCCTCTCGGAATCGCGTCCTACGAGCCCGGACCTCTGGAGATACAGAAGACATACTATTGGCGCGTAGACGAGTTCGATGGCTCTATGACCCATACCGGTAGCGTCTGGACCTTCACCACAGCGAAAGAAGGTGGTGGAGTACGAGGTGACTACTATCGAGGAATGAACTTTGAGAATCTCGTGCTGAGCCGAACGGACCCGGAGATCGACTTCAACTGGGGCGATCCGGGCAGTCCGGACCCGCTGGTTCCCGATGATCAATTCTCCGCCCGATGGACCGGCGAGGTGGAAGCCGCTTTCACAGAGACCTATAGATTCTACACCACTACCGACGACGGTGCACGTCTGTGGGTCAATGGCGTGCAGCTTGTCGACTCCTGGGTCGATCAAGGTTCGACCGAGCACAGCGGAACCATTGACCTGGTTGCCGGCAATACCTACAGCCTGGTCATGGAGTATTACGAGAACGGCGGCGGCGCCGTCGCAGAGCTGCGCTGGTCGAGTCCGCACACGCCCAAGCAGATTATTCCGCAGGCGGCACTGGCTCCTCCGGTCAAGGCGGGCAATCCAAGCCCGATCAACGGGGCGACCGGTGCCAGTTTGACTCCGATTCTCAAATGGGCGGCCGGTGATTATGCCGCTTCGCACGAGGTATATTTCGGTACCGACGCAGACGCCGTGGCCAACGCCACCAAGGCCTCGCCGGAGTTCAAGGCGACCAAGGCCCTCGGCGATGAGAGCTACGATCCGGGCAAGCTCGCTTGGTACACGACCTATTATTGGCGCGTGGACGAGGTGAACAACGTCCATCCGGATAGTCCGTGGGTGGGCAGTGTTTGGAGCTTCACAACGGGCGACTTCCTCTTAGTGGACAACTTCGAGAGCTATACCGACGATGACGCCGCTGGCGAGGCGATCTGGCAAGCCTGGATCGACGGCTTCGGCGTGGCGGACAACGGCTCCCAGGTGGGCTATCTGCTTCCTCCGTATGCCGAGCAGACGATCGTTCACAGCGGCTTGCAGTCTATGCCGCTGATGTACAACAACACGAACGGCGTAGGGAATTCGGAGGCGACGTTGACGTTGACGGCTCCTCGCGACTGGACGGAAGAAGGCGTTGCGGAATTGTCCCTGTGGTTCCACGGTCAGCCGGGCTCGACGGGCAGCTTCATGGAAGCGCCGGCTGGCACGTTTACGATGACCGCCTCCGGTGCGGACATTTGGAACCTCGGCACAGCGGGTGACTACCACGACGAGTTCCACTTTGCGTACAAGATGCTTACTGGCGCCGGCTCGATTACGGCCAAAGTCGTGAGCGTCCAGAACACCAACGGCTGGGCGAAAGCGGGTGTGATGATCCGCGAGACGTTAGACGGCGGCTCAAAACACGCCTTTGTGGCGATCACCCCGTCCAACGGCGTGGCTTTCCAGGGCCGCGATACGACCGGCGGCGACAGCTTCAATACGAACGAAACGGGCGTGGCTGCTCCGTATTGGGTCAAGCTGGAGCGCAGTGCCTCGGGTAACTTCACGGCTTCGCAATCGGCCAACGGGACGACCTGGTCGCCGATAACGGGCGCGACGCCGCACAGTATCTCCATGGCCGCGACGGTCTACATTGGCCTGGCGTTGACCGCCCACGACGCCGCACAGACGTGTGAGGCGGTCTTCTCCAACGTGACCATGACCGGGACGGTCACCGGGCAGTGGGCGAACCAGGATATCGGTATCGTCAGCAACGCAGCCGAGCCTCTGTACGTGGCGGTCTCCAATACCAGCGGATCGCCGGCGGTGGTCACGAACGACGACCCGGCGGCGGCTACCATTGACGCTTGGACGCAGTGGGTCATCCCATTACAGACATTCGCCGATCAGGGGATCAATTTGAGGAACGTGGATAAGATCGCGATCGGTCTTGGCACCACGGGTGATCCGACGGCGGCCGGCGGTACAGGAACGGTGTACATAGACGACATCCGACTGTACCGCGCCGGTGAGGCGATGGCTCAGTAATCGGCACGTTCATCGTCCCGGGTGGATTTATAATGGGGCGTCAACGTTGCACTAACGTCAATTCGGGGCCTATGCCAGGCGGATCGGCATAGGCCTCTTTATCTATGTGTACGAAGCAATACCTTTACCCGAAAAATCCAGAAATCAACGGAGGTGACAAAATGACACGCTTAACCATAGGTTGCATTTGCATTGTCGTGAGTCTGATTCTTGCGGGGCCCAGCTACGCCGAAGTGGATTCCGATGCCATTCTTGGTATATGGCTCCTTGACGAGGGAACAGGGGATACTACGGAAGATATCTCGGGCAACGGCAATGACGGCACGCTCATCAGCGCGCCCGAGTGGGTCGCCGGTCATTTCGGTAATGCTCTGGAGTTCAATGGCTCATCGAGCTACGTTAGTTGCGGCAACGCGGAAGCTCTGAACACCAAGGTCTTCTCGGTCTCCTTCTGGTGCAACATCCCGAGCACTCAATACTGGAACCACATGGTCTCGCGGGGTTCCCACGTGGCCAGCGGCACGCCCGGCTCGGTGAACTGGGGCGTCATGATGGTCGATACCCAGGAGGTCATCCTTTTTGAGACGTACAACGACACTGGCTGGACGGGAATCCGGGCCAACACCTCGGTAGGGCAATGGCATCACGTCGTCGCCACGTATGATGGCGATATGATGCAGCTTTACCATGACGGCGAATTAGCCGACTCCACGTCGGGAGCGGGCATCCTGCTCGATCCGAGCAGGCGGTTTGTGATTGGCGCCCGATCCGACGCCAACAACAACGCCGCCTCCTTCTTCACGGGAAGCATCGACGAGGTGGGCTTTTTCAACGTCGTCCTCGCACCTGAAGATATCCAGACGATAATGGACGTCGGTCTGAAGGGAGTAGTCGGCGGTATCCCCGTGGCCGTTAAGCCTACGCCGGCAGACGGCGCCTTGTACACGGATACGTGGGTCACTCTTTCCTGGCAGGCGGGCGATTTCGCCGTCTCTCACGACGTGTACCTGGGTGACAATTTCGACGAGGTCGAACAAGCCACTCGCGACTCGGACGTCTTCCGGGGCAACCAGCCCACCACATTTTACGTAGCCGGCTTTCCGGGCTTTGCCTATCCGGAGGGCCTTGTGCCGGGAACAACCTATTATTGGCGGATCGACGAGGTTAACGACGCCGATCCGAACAGCCCGTGGAAGGGCGACGTCTGGAGCTTCGCGATTCCGCCCAAGACGGCGTACAATCCGAATCCAGCCGACGGGACCGGACTGGCGAATACGACGATCACCTTGAGCTGGACGCCGGGCCTCGGCGCTAAATTCCACACGGTCTACTTCGGCGACGACTATGACACGGTCGATAATGCCACGGCGGGCGTCCCCAGCGGGGTAGCGTCCTACTCGCCCGGCGCGCTCGAACAAGAGAAAGTCTATTACTGGCGAGTCGATGAGTTTGACGGCATAGGTACGTACAAGGGCAACGTCTGGGCCTTTACGACGCCGGGAGCGGTCGGCAATCCGCGGCCGGCCAACGGGACCGCCGATGCGGCCATGGCCACAGTCCTGAGCTGGACGGCGGCCGATAGCGCCACCTCGCATCAGGTCTACTTGGGGATGGATAAGGATACGGTGCGCAGCGCCGATACCAGCTCGCCCGAGTACAAAGGTCCCAAAGCTCTGGGGGTCGAAAGCTACGACCCCGGCTTGCTCGATCTGGGCACCACGTACTACTGGCGCGTAGACGAGGTCTATAACGCGGGCCCGGTCAAAGGTCCCGTTTGGAGCTTTACTGTGGGCGACTATCTCGTCGTCGAGGATTTCGAGAGCTATACCGACGACGATGCCAATGGCGGAGCGATCTGGCAAACGTGGATCGACGGTTTCGGCATCGCCGACAACGGCGCGCAGGTCGGCTACCTGATGCCTCCATATGCCGAGCAGACCATCGTTCACGGCGGCTCGCAATCCATGCCGCTGCTGTTCACGAACGAAGCACCCGTGACGAACTCGGAGGCGTCGATGACGCTAACGTCCCTAAGGGACTGGACCACGGCGGGCGTCAATCAATTGTCGCTTTGGGTTCGGGGCGATGACGCCAACCCGGCCGAACCGCTGTACGTGGCGATCTCCAACAGCAACGGCGCTGAGGCCATCGTAGCGAACAGTGAGCCAAGGGCGGCGGTGAACACCGCCTGGAAGCAATGGCGGATTACGCTCCAGAGCTTCGCCGATCAGGGAGTCGATCTGACCAACGTGGACAAGATCGCAATCGGCCTGGGCACCAAGTCCGGAATGACAGCCCCCGGCGGATCAGGGACAATGTACATCGACGACATTCGTCTGTACAAACGTTGAGATTTACGATTGTCGATTGTGAAATCGCGGATTCACTTTGTACTATCCGGGGCCTGTGCCAACGTGCTCGGCATAGGCCCCGTTGCTTTTTGATGCGTTTGCGATCTGGAAATTACGGCACGTTCGGCAGGCTGCGTCGTGCCAAACGGTCCATGTCACCGAGGCTCGGGGTGTAGGGCGTAAGCCGGAAGCTGTAATGGTACGTCTTGGCTGGGAGCGTGTATTCCGGATGCGTTCTGGCGCCCCAGCTATCGTCGCCGCCGACGCCCATTTGCTTGTAGTCCAGATTCACGGTGATAGTATCGCGCCGCGGCAACTCATCAATATGTCGGGCCTTTTCAAGGTCCTGCATCGTAAAGGGCCACGCGCTGACGTCGATTGTGGGCATACCGACGGCGAGAAGCCCGACGCCGTCACCGTCCGTCAAGGCCATCCATCGAGCGTCGCTCTTGTTGCCGTTCTCCTGTGGCCTGACGTAAACGTGGATGTTCTCCTCGACGCTGCCCGAATACAGCCCAACGG
>CAYZAH010000291.1:0-5754 GCA_964475805.1 uncultured Pirellulales bacterium
GGCCGAAAACGGGACGCTGGCGGACATGATTACCGCCGGGGCGCGAATACTGGAATCGGGCTGCGGACCGTGCATCGGACAGGGTTTCTCGCCCGGCGACGGCGTCGTGAGTCTGCGGACGTTCAACAGGAATTTTGCCGGCCGGAGCGGATCGAAGGGCGACAAGGTTTACTTAGTCAGCCCGGAGACGGCGGTCGCTTCGGCCCTGACGGGTCGAATCACCGATCCGCGCGAGCTGCCGGAGTTGCTCGGCCTGAAATATCCACGTATCGAAATGCCAACGGAGTTTGTCATCAATGACAACATGATAGAAACGCCTGCGACCGACGAGGAGATATCGAAGGTCGAGGTTGTGCGCGGGCCGACGATTGTCGTGCCGGAAGCTCCAAAGCCGCTACCGGACAAATTGACGGGCCAAGTGCTGCTCAAGTGCGGTGATAAAATCACCACCGACCACATCATGCCGGCGGGGACGTTCCTGAAACTCCGCTCGAACGTACCGGAATACGCGAAGGTAGTCTTCAATTGCTTCAACGAAAAAGGCAAGCCGACCTTTGCCGAGCGGGCGCTGGCTTTGAAGGATACAGGCGTGGCCGGGATCATCGTCGCGGGCGAGAGTTACGGACAAGGCTCGTCGCGAGAGCACGCAGCGCTGTGCCCGATGTACTTGGGTGTGCGGGTCGTGATTGCCAAGAGCATCGAGCGAATCCACAAGGCGAACCTGATCAACTTCTGCATCGTCCCGCTCGAATTCGCCGACCCGGCGGACTACGACAAGGTCGAACCCGACGACGAGCTTCACATAGACGGCCTGCTCGACGCGATAAAGAGCAGCGACACCGTCAAGATAGCCAAAGCGGACGGCTCGTTCGATTTTACCGGCAAGCTGGCGCTTTCCGACAGGGACAGAGAGATTTTGCTCTCCGTGGGACTCCTGAACTTCACGCGAAAGAGGACTGAGGGATAAGAAGGCAAGTCATGAAGAACGTTGGACTTTTTCTACTGGTTCTCGCGCTTACAGCTTTGTTGACTGATATTTCTCTGTGCGATGATTTTGCGCGTCGGCTTGAAGCTGACGGTACCGCCGCCAAGAAATCCGACTGGAATGGTTACGAGCGCTACGACTTTACATACGATACCCGCCAATGTATTGTCGTTGTCCCGAAAAGTCCGGCCGGGCATCGACCCTGGATATGGCGGGCGCGCTTTTTCGGCCACGAGCCCCAAACGGACCTTGCGCTTTTGGAGAAAGGCTTTCATCTGGTCTACATGGACGTGGCGGACCTCTTTGGCGCTCCCGTCGCGGTGAACCATTGGAATGCCTTCTACAACTACCTGACCGAGCATCACGGTTTCAATCCGCGCGTGGCTCTCGAAGGGATGAGCCGGGGCGGCTTGATCGTTTACAATTGGGCCAGTGCCAATCCTGAGAAGGTGGCCTGTATCTACGCCGATAACCCCGTGTGCGACTTCAAAAGCTGGCCCGGCGGCCGGGGCAAAGGAAAATACGATCAACGCTCCTGGCAAGCATGTCTGAAGGCTTACGGTCTGACCGAGGAACAGGCTTTGGCGTATGAGCACAACCCGATTGACAATCTCGAACCGTTGGCCCGCTCCGTCGTGCCCGTTCTGCACGTTTGCGGCACGGCTGATACCGTCGTGCCGATGCCGGAGAATACCGACGTGCTCGAACAACGCTACAAGAAGCTGGGCGGCAAGATCGCCGTCATTCGCAAGCCGGGCATGGACCATCATCCCCACAGCCTCAAGGACCCGAAGCCCATCGTCGACTTCATCCTGGCTTGCACGACCGCCGATTACGACAAGTTCCATTTCGATTTACGGCACGGCCTGACAAACTCCCGCATCAAATTCCAACGGCAGCAAGGCCGCGTGGCTTTCTTAGGCGGCTCCATCACCTACAATCCCGGCTGGCGGAACATGGTTTGCGAGTACCTTCAGCAACGGTTCCCGGAAACCCAGTTTGACTTTATCGCCGCCGGGATACCTTCGACGGGTTCGACGCCTGGAGCTTTCCGCCTGACGCGCGACGTGTTCAAGAACGGCCCGGTCGATCTGCTTTTTGAAGAAGCCGCCGTTAACGATGCGACCAACGCCCGCACCGATATCGACCACATTCGCGGCATGGAGGGGATCGTCCGTCATGCTCGTATGCTCAACCCCGACATTGACATTATCTTGATGTACTTCGTCGATCCCGAGAAAATGCAAACGTACAACGAAGGCTCCGTGCCGGCCGTCATTCGCAACCATGAAAAGGTCGCCAAGTACTATCAGTTGCCCTCGCTGAACCTCGCCCTCGAAGTCACCGAACGCATCAACGCCGGGCAATTCGATTGGGCGAACGATTTTCGCAATCTCCATCCGTCGCCTTTCGGCCAGAACGTTTATTTCCGCTCGATGAAACATTTGCTGGATACGGCGTGGGTCGAGCCGCTGCCTGAGAACGTTAGGGTGACGGCCAATCCCATGCCAGCTAAGCCGCTCGACCGGTTCAGCTATTATCGCGGCCGGTATGTAGACATCGGCGAGGCCAAGCTGGCTAACGGCTTTGTCTACGATGCCTCCTGGAATCCGGACGATGGCGCAGGGACGCGCAAAGGCTTCGTCAACGTACCCGTGCTCAAGGCGGACCAGCCCGGCGCGACGCTCAAATTCAAATTCGAGGGAACCGCGGTCGGCGTCTTTGTCACGTGCGGTCCCGACGTGGGGATTATCGAATACAGCGTCGATCAATCCCCATTTCGCCAACTCGACCAGTTCACCCAGTGGAGCTCGCATCTTCACCTGCCCTGGGCCTATATTCTTGACGCTGAGCTAAACCCGGGCGTCCACGAGATGACCCTCAGAACGACCGACAAGAAGAACCCGAAAAGCCGGGGCTATGCGTGCCGCATTGTCCATTTTTTAGTCAATTGAGATGCACTTAAGATGACGTCCCAAAATGTAGTAACGATCTTCGGGACCAGCCGAGCCAAGCCGGGCGACTCGACGTTTACCTTGGCTTATGAGACCGGCAGGGTGCTCGCCCGGGCGGGTTTTGCCATCGCTAATGGCGGGTACGGCGGCTCCATGCTCGCGGCGGCAAAAGGCGCCTCGGAAGCCGGGGGCGAGGTTATCGGCGTGACCTGTTCGGCGTTCAAGTCCAGCAAGGCCAACGAATACGTGACGCGCGAGATGGTCACCCAATCACTCGACGAACGGCTCGATACGCTGATCGAATTAGGCCGGGCGTATATCGTGCTGCCGGGCGGAACCGGGACACTGCTCGAATTGGCTAAGGTCTGGGAATTGAAAAACAAGGGCTTCCTGGACGCCGATAAACCGATTATACTTGTAGGCGAATTCTGGAGATCGCTGGTCGATTTGATCGCGACCGACGATCCCGCCAGCAGCCGGTACGTAATGTTGGTGAACGATCCGAGCGGGATCGTTAAGGTTATCAATGAGTAAAGTACTCGAATATCTGATTCTGGTCAGCCTAACAAGCGGAATCACCGCGGCGGCGGGACTCAAAGTAGAGGTAGTCCCTGAGCCTGCGTTGTTGCGAGATGGTTTGTCGCTGGCCAGTGTGGACGGCAAGCTTATCGGCTCCGACAGTAACGACGTCTGGCTTTTCGAATTGAGTGAGGACGTGAACGACCTCGGGGCCGTGGTTAAGACGGGCACGAGGCTGGAATTACTGCCTTCCTCGACGCTTGAGAAGATGATAGCGGATGCAAAGACGCGGTCGGCACCGATCTACCGACTCTGGAATGCTGAAGTCACCGAATATAAGCTCAGGAACTACCTGTTTCCGCGTTACTTTTTGCCACTTCGCGAGAAGGAGAGCGAAGAACGGGGGACAGAGAGCGTTGGGGGTGCAGTCGCTGAACCTAATGCGCCGAAGATCGCCCTCAATGAACCGAACGACGTGCTTACCATACCTCCTGAGATCATCGACCGATTCAAAGCCAGGCAGCAAAGAGGAACCACGATCAGCTTGCGGCAGATGGCGGACAGCAACGGAGTATCGGTATCAGAAACCCCGGTGTATACGCGAGGCGTCGATTCGGTCTTCGTGGACAGGACGGGTTTTCTGGTCGAACGGCGGGGCGGCTGGGTATTCATGCCGGATGCGCTTGGCCGGAACGTGCAGAACCGATCCTTCCGGCTGCTGCCCTGTGAAATATTGGAGCTAACCATACACAAGCAATCCGGCGCGCTCGAGCCTATGCGATTCAAAATCGCGGGCGTCCTCACGCGATACAATAACGAGGAGTATCTGTTGCTCTACAAGGCCACACGGGCTTACAGCTACGGCAATTTCGGCAGGTGAAGGAGACAAACGTGCCTCACGAACTCGACCGTATTCTCATCTCTTCATCACAATCCGGCTTCAACAAGAAAACAGAACGCTTTCGTTCAGCGATGGCCCACGCAGCGCGACTTAGCGACGACCAGAGCGAGGAGCATCAGCAAGTTGTGGATATCCTTCGGAACGTGGTCGATCGCGGCGACAAAGCCGTTGCAGAATACACGGCCAAATTTGATGGAGTGAAGCTAAGGGCCGGGCAATTCCGCGTGAGTCAGGACGAATTGGACCGAGCCAACCGGGAAATCGACCAGGACATTTTGCTTTGTCTGCGTGAGGCGATTGAGAACGTGCGGGCCTATCAGAAGGATATCTTGATCGATGTGTATAACACGCCGCGCGGTATTCGATACACGCCGATTCGACGGGTTGGCGTTTGCGTACCGGGCGCCTCGGCGCCGTTGCCTTCGACGGTCATCATGACGGCCGTGCCGGCTCAGGCGGCCGGGGTGAGGGAGATCGCCGTCGTCTCGCCGCCGCGACACGAAGGAAATATCCACCCGGTGATTCTGGCGGTCTGTTGCGAGTTGGGAATTAGCGAGGTGTATCGGATCGGCGGGGCACAGGCCGTGGCCGCCCTAGCCGTGGGGACCGAGGCCATCCCGAAGGTCGATAAGATCGTCGGCCCGGGCAACAAGTGGGTCCAGGCGGCGAAAAAGCAAGTCGCCGGTGACTATTGCGGCATTGATTCGATAGCCGGACCGAGCGAGGTCTTGATCGTCGCCAATGAGCAGGCCAACCCGGCGTGGATCGCCGCCGATATGCTCAGCCAGGCCGAACACGCCGCCGATAGCAGCGCCATCGTTCTCACGGATTCACAGACGCTCGCGGAAGACGTGCTCAAAGAGCTAAAACAGCAAGTGGCGGAATTGCCCAGGGCCAAAGCCGCCAAGGAATCTTTGAAGAAATTCAGCGCGATCATCGTCGTGGAGAACATGGCCCGGGCGATCGAAATGGCGGACGATTTCGCCTCGGAGCACGTGGAAGTTCAGTGCGGCGATGATTCCCGCCTGGTCGCCGATCAGATCACCAACGCCGGGGCGATTTTCATCGGCTCCTACAGCCCGGTGGCCGTCGGGGACTACTGGGCCGGACCGAGTCACACCTTGCCGACCGGCGCCCGCGCGAAGTTCGCCAGCGCGCTGACCAGCAACGACTTCCTCAAATCCATCAGCATGATCGAATACGATCAGGAGATGCTGGCCGCGAGCGCCGACGACATCATTCGATTAGCTGAGGTCGAGGGCCTGGACGCGCACGCAAGAAGTATCCGAATCCGCCAGCAGGACTGAGAAGGGTGAAATTTCCGATTGGCGATTTGCGATTCATGCGCGCGGAATACGTTCAACTCGTTGTGGATAAGGAGCGGCGAGTCCACA
>CAYZAH010000292.1:0-2507 GCA_964475805.1 uncultured Pirellulales bacterium
CCATCATCTTGTCGGCTCAAACGGCATTGAGGGACATTATCGGGACGCACGACTTGGCTAACATGCTGACGCATCGCGGCGAACTCGGAAACAGATTGCGGGAAGTCCTGGACGAAAAGACCAACCCATGGGGCATCACGGTTCAGTCCGTCGAGATACGCGACATCATCATACCGAAGGACTTGGAAAACGCCATGTCCAAGCAGGCCCAGGCCGAGCGCGAGCGCCAGGCGCGAATCATTCTCAGTACCGCGGAGACGGAAATCGCCGCGAAATTTGCACAGGCGGCCAAAGAGTACGAGCGCAACCCCGGCGCCATGCACCTTCGCGGGATGAACATGCTCTTCGAGGGCCTCAAGGAGAAAGGTTCGATGGTCATCGTCCCCAGCTCCGCATTGGAAACCATGAACCTCGGCGCGATGGGCGGGATAGCTGCACTGAGCCAGGTCAAGAGTGACAAAGATAAACGCGAAAACGAAAACGCTTGAAATCCGACTGTGACTTGAATATTTGAAGCGCTTCAAGAGAGAACATAATGATCCAGTCAACAACACCCAATATCGAAGGCAGACGAATCCGCGAATATCACGGCGTTGTCACGGGCGAAGCCATCCTCGGCGCCAATCTCTTCAAGGACTTCTTCGCAGGTATTCGTGACATTGTGGGCGGCCGGTCCGCCGCGTATGAAAAGGAGCTCCGAAAAGCCCGCATAGTTGCATTCCAGGAAATGGAAGAGCAAGCCACCCAGCTCGGCGCCAATGCCATCGTCGGCATCGACCTCGATTATGAAACAGTCGGTGGCCAGGCATCCATGTTGATGGTTACCGCAAGCGGCACCGCCGTGACCATCGAATAGTAGCCCAAAGAAAGGCGGTTAAGGGCATTCTCGCTACAGCCTGTACGCTGAAACAAGAGGCTCGCTTCAGCGGTAATCCGGCTATCCCATCCAGAAGCCTTTGCGGTGGGATACGCCCAGGACCTTGCGGCAATGGGGGCAGAAGTAGACGTATCGCTTGCCCAGAAATCCCCTGAGCAATTGCATCCAAAGCGTCGTCAGCTCGGTGGAACAGTGCGGACAGACCGGTTGAACATCCTCTCTGCTTTCCAAATAGGCCATCGTGACTTTCCTCTCCTTGTCGGTCGGACTGATTTATCTACGGGCTGGTCAGTGCCGCCAGGGCCTGAGTCGCTTCTTCACACAGAGCGTTTGTAGCGTCGGGCGATTTGGTTTCGGCGATCAGCCGGACGATAGGCTCGGTGTTGCTGGGGTGAAGGAGCAGCCATTTGTCGTCCCAGTTGAAGCGTATCCCAGCCGATTCGTCGAGCCGGGCGTCGGCAAAACGGCTCTTGAAGATTTCGACTGCGTCCCGCAACTTAGCTCGGTCGAGCGTTAGTTTGCGCTTTTGAATATAGTAGCGAGGCAATTCATCAACGAGCTGACTCAATTTCATTTCGCGCGCCGCCATCGCGTCCAGGATCGTTGCCATCCCCACGAAGCTGTCCCGCACATACACCACGCGAGGGTCGATCACGCCGCCATTGCCTTCGCCCCCGAGCACAGCATCGTGGGCGAGCATCGCGTCAACAACGTTCGCCTCCCCAACCCTGGCTCGGACCAACGGCACGCCGAATCGCTGTGCG
The DNA here is from genome assembly GCA_964475805.1 of uncultured Pirellulales bacterium. GTDB lineage: Bacteria > Planctomycetota > Phycisphaerae > Sedimentisphaerales > Anaerobacaceae > JAFGTG01. The sequence goes on from CAYZAH010000292.1 coordinate 1,642, forward strand.
ACGTCCTCGCTCATCCGGCTGGTCGCAGCGTTGGTCACCACTGGGCCGGGATGGCGGCGCAAAACATGATCGACGCACAGAACGAGCGTGTACTCCTCACCGACGTAGCGGCCCGTTTCGTCCACCACCGCGAGTCGATCTCCATCGGGGTCCGGGAAGAAGCCGGCATTCGCCCCCACGGCGCTGACCTGGTGACACTCGCTCCTAAGGTTTTCTTCCGTCGGCTCGAGCGCGTGCGAGAAGCAGCCGTCTGCCTCGGCGCCGACGTGGATGAGATCACAACCCAATTGATCGAGAAGGTATCGACCGAGCAGCGCGCTCGATGAGTGATTCGAATCGAGGAAGACCTTAAACCGCTTGCTTCGGATTCTCTCGACGTCAACGGTCGCCAGAACCAGGGCGCCGTGCTCACCAATCGTGTCCTCGCAAGGCACGACCTCGCCAACCCGGTCATGCAGAACCCACGCTGACGCACTCTTGTGGTACCGTTCCGTTACCGGCTCACCCGCCGCGGCGTTAAGAATCCTGCCCTCGGCACCGAAGAGCTTCAGCCCATTGTAAGGCGGCGGGTTGTGACTGGCGGAGATTTGGATGCCCCCAGCGGCGCCGTGCTGACGAACTAAGACGCCGGTAGTCGGGGTCGCGGCTACGTCGGCGTTGATGACCTTGCGACCGGTTGCGCACAAGCCGCTGAACAAAGCATTCGCCAGCATCCGCCCCGTGGCGCGCCCGTCACGTGTGATTACGATGGAACCTTCCGGCAAAGTGCTCGCAAAGGCGCACGCATAACGAATAGCTACCTCGGGCGTAAGCGTCTCACCGACAATGCCGCGCAGCCCGGAAACACTGATAATCAGTTCACTCAT
>CAYZAH010000292.1:2607-5754 GCA_964475805.1 uncultured Pirellulales bacterium
AGGCTCGGTATTGCTCGGCCGGCAATTCAGCCACCAGTCTTCGTAGGAAATCGTCACACCGTCCAGATGGTCGATCTGTCCATCGCTGTATCTATCTGCAAGCTCCTTCATCTTGGCCGCTTTGTCTTCCACCTCGAAGTTCATTTCGCCACTCTGATAGTATCGGCGCAGCGGCTTGATAAGCTCGCTGATCGGAGCGTCCGCCCCGCTGACGATGTTCAATATGTGAACGAGGGTAATGACACCGGAATCGGCGTAGAAGTTATCGCGATAATAGAAATGCCCGGACAGCTCTCCGCCGAACACAGCGTCGGAGTCGCGCAGCGTCTTTTTCATGAACGTGTGCCCCACTCTTTCCTTCCGGGGCGTACCTCCGTGCCTGGTGATTTCCTCGGCAACGACCCGACTGCTTCGCAAATCGTAGACGATGGTCGATCCCGGCGCCTTTTCCAGGAAATAGGACGCCATTAAGGCCGTCATCAAATCGCACGCAACGGTCTGAGCCTTCTCATCGACCATCATCAGCCTGTCCGCGTCGCCGTCGAAGCAAAACCCAAAATCGCAATTTTGGTTTTTCACGGCCGCTTTGACCTGAGCCAAGTTTTCCTCGACCAGCGGGTTCGGCTCATGGTTAAACGTGCCGTTATGCTCGAAGTTCAACTCAATGACCTCTGCGGATAGATCGCCGAAAATCTCCGGCACGGCCTTGCCCGCCATCCCATTCGAGGCATCGATGGCAATCTTCAGCTTCCTTATATCGGGCCTCAGGAAGCTCAGCACGTGTTTCTTGTATTCGGTCGTCAGGTCACGCCGCTCCACCGAACCGGTGGATGCGGTCTTGGCGTCCGGCAAGGCGGCTGCCATCCGCGCGATTTCTTTCAGGCCGGTGTCGCCGCTGATTGGCTTGGCATTCAGGCCGGAGACTTTGAAGCCATTATACTGGGCGGGGTTGTGCGACGCGGTAACCTGAACGCCGCCACATGCCCCGAGATAATTGATGGCAAAGTACATCTGGGGCGTGTCGATCATGCCGATGTCGATCACGTTGACGCCAGCGGCGCTCATGCCTTCGATCAGGGCCTTGGCTATCGGCCCGCTATGCGTTCTCATGTCATGACCGACACACACCGTCTGCGCATCACCCTGTCCCTGGCTGTCCTCGAGAGGTTGCGATCTCAAGAACTGAGCCGTGGCGCAGCCGATTTTCCATGCATCCTGCTCATTGACCTGGCTGGGATAAATGCCTCGTATGTCATACGCTTTGAAAATGGATGGATCCATCTACTAATCTCCTATAGGTGGTAATGTAGGTAAGTCCCTTTCCTGTCCACGTGGAATTCTACCCGTTGTTTTTGGGCTTTTATAGCCGCCCAGCGCGAAGAGTCAACAGAAAATATCCGTGTGGAGGAATAGTCTTATGGAGCGGTGGAAATCAGGTAGAGGCCGCCAAATAGAACCAGGACGCCGCAGATTCTTCGAAGAATGATGGTCCCCTTGGATTTTTCGTTCCAGTTCATGTATCGCTGGACCAGTTCCGTACACGTCCCGGCCCCAACGATCACGGAGCAATGCCCCACGCCATAGGCGACGAGCAGTAGAATGCCGTAGACCATGCCCGTCGAGGCGGTTTTGAACGTGACGGCGAGCATCGGGGCCATGAAAGCGAAGGTGCAAGGGCCTATCGCGATACCGAAAATCAAGCCGAGAATGAAAGCCGCCAGCACACCCTTGCGCTTGATCCCGACTTGACCCGGACCGGAGAATGGCATCGGGATCACGTCCAGAAGATGCAAACCGACGACGAAAAAAATGACGGCCACGAAGTAATTGCCATATCGACCGACGTCACCCATCATTCTGCCCGCAGCAGCGGTTACGACCCCGATCGCGCCGATCGTGATCAAGATTCCAGCCGCAAACAGCAGCGAAGCAACAAAGGCGTATCTGGTTGACATCTTCCCCTGCCGGCCGATGAAACCGACGATCAGGGGGATACTGGCCAGGTGGCATGGACTCAAGAGCACGCTCAAGATACCCCATACAAAGGCCGCCGCAATAGCGAGCCAGGCCGCCCCTTGCACTGCATCAGTCAACGTGGTGAACAACTTCTCCATAATCTACTCGACGCCTATCTCTGATAGCCGCTTCTCGATCTCGCTCTGCGCCAGGAAACCCACGTGGCGATACACTTCCCTTCCGCCCTTGTCGAAGAATACCTGTACGGGAATGGATTGGACGCCGTAGCGACTGGCTAAAATAGGCTCTTCCTGGACGTGGACGAAAAGCACGTTCAGCTTGCCCTCGTATTTCTTCTTAAGCGTATCGAGAATAGGCGCCATCATTTGACAGGGTATGCAATCGGTTGAGCCAAAGTCTGCCAGCGAGGGCCTTCCGCTCACGCGGGCTTTATCAACGGGATTGTCTCGCACAAGCGATACCTGAACCGCCAGCCACGGGGCGGAGATCGTCACTTGCATCTTCCTGCCGATGGCCTGGATGTGTTTGGTGATGAACTCTTGCTGCTTTTGCTGGAGTAGAAACTGCTCTATCTGAGGCCTGATCCGTGCTAACGGAGTATTTCCAAGCATGTCTGTATTGTCGCTGTAAAAATCTTGAATCTCAGCCTCGGTGACTTTCACCGTCTTGAGCAACGATCTCAGGTATTCCCCGATCATCGCGTCTTCGTTTTCCTCCGAGATGCTCTTGCCGCTTTCGGCTGCCTTGTTTCTTACCTCGGCCTGGAGCAGCTTCGACCGCGCCATTTGTTCGAGAACGAAGAAGGCGTTCTTTCTGAGTTGTGGTCGAATCTCTTTCAGAGCCTTGTCGATTTCCTCATTGACCTCGCTTTCCCGAATAGTGAACGTCGCAGCCTTGAGGAGAGTCCCTTTTGGAAGCTGCGAGACCCTCGCCTCGGTCAAGGCTCCCATTGTCAAGCCCGGATACAGGTTGTCGACCACCTGCGGTTTTGGCGATGACTCCGGCGGATTGGTGGCATCTCCTTGTCCGGCTCCGAAGAGGGCCGCTGATGCCATGAGGAAGACAGACGTCACTGCAAAAACATAGAGATAACCCATTTTGATATTGCTCATTCTTTGCTCCACATTCAGATGATAACAGCCCCGGACAATCCTACTTCGGAACGCACTC
>CAYZAH010000293.1:0-5750 GCA_964475805.1 uncultured Pirellulales bacterium
GACCTCTGCGTTCGGGAATGCGTCATGGAGCACCTCTCCTATGATCCGGCAAACCTCGTCCGCCCTCAGTGTCCCCTTGAATGAGTCTGTTGCGATGACGATCTTCATACTACTTTCGGTGTACGCCTCTCGCACCGTCCTATAATATACACAACATCCTATCTGCAACGGCCATTATGTCTCATAAGACGAGCAAACTGATAATGAACAACGCGATGGCTGCCGCGCAGCCTTCCACAAGCGTACCCAAGGTTTGGAGCCTGTAGCCCTGTTTCACGGACATGCCCGACAGGCCGGTCACGACCCAGAAGTAGCTGTCGTTGGCGTGGCTGACGACCATCGAGCCGGCTCCAATCGCCACGACAACCAATGCCTTAGCCGTGGCCGTCTCCAAACCGAGAGTAGTCAAGAGCGGCGAGACAATCCCGGCCGTCGTGATGATCGCGACGGTCGACGAACCTTGAGCCGTCTTGAGCGCGGCGGCGATGATGAACGGCAGCCAGATGCTCAAGCCCACGCTTCCGCCAAGATAGCCTTTGACGACGTTGTCGATGCCCGAGTTTTGGAGAACTTTGCCGAACGCCCCGCCGCAACCCGTGATGATAATAATCGTTGCCCCCGAAAGGACGGCCTGGCCGATCCAGCCGGAAGCCGACACCATTTCCTTTGTCAATTTGTCCGGCAGAGAGAACGAGAAAAACACGCCTATCAGTAGTGCTACGACGGGTTGGCCGACGAAACTGATGATTGCCGCCGCCCTGCCGACCCCGAATGGATGCGTCGGGAATGCACAAATCGACTTGCCGACAATCAGCACAATCGGCAAGAGAATAGGCACCATCGACTTGACGACCGACGGTGTTTGCCCGCCGAGATCGTTCGCACCCGGTTCCTCAGCAGGCTCCCCGGCGTCGATCACTACCCTGGCCGCAAATTTCACCGCGAACAACCACCCTGCCGCCAGCGCAATGACGCTCACCAGCGCTCCCCAGAGGATAACCAAGCCGAGATCCGCACCGATCAGCCCCGCCGCGGCGACCGGCCCGGGCGTCGGCGGAACCATCGTGTGCGTCGCATATAGACCCAGGCTCAGCGCGACGGCGCCCGCCGCTAAGGAACTTCCGGCCTTGCGCGACAGGGCCTTACTCAGTGGCGAAAGAATCACAAACGCAGAATCACAAAAGACCGGAATGCTCACAATGTACCCAATAATCGCCATCGCCAGAGGTACGTGCTTGTTGCCCACGGCCCTGAGTGTCCTCTCGGCCAGTTTGTACGCCCCACCGGACTTCTCCAGGAACGTGCCGATCACGGCCCCTGCCAGCACGACAATCCCGATCTGCCCGATTGTGCCTCCAAAGCCTTCGTTGACCGACTTGACAACCTCTTCGAGCGACAGCTCACCGCTGAGGACGCCATATCCGAATGCAGCCACCAGAAGAGCCAGGAACGGGTGCAGGCCGGCTTTCGCCGTGGCAAGGATAATGAAGATAACTGCAATAACCAGAAGGACTAACAGCCACACAAGCCATCCCCTTTCGCGCCAGCTCTCTTCCGTCCAGCGATCGCAAAGCCACGCGCCGTTTGAAGCACTACCTCCCCACCCTGCTGATAACTACTCGCTTGGCTCCTCTCAGTCAATCCTTTTCTCACGAGCGCTCCCCAGGCCGCTTCTCGATTCGCGGGAACCCGCCCATCGCTGCCCGCCCGCCTCTTGCAGTTCCAGAGAGAACATCGTCCCTATGTGCTGTAATATACACGCGTGAAGAGCTCTCTCCGCCCTTCCGGCAGCAGCATTCCATCCAAGTCATCCAAGGCTGCTGACGATGTTAGATATATACTGACCGAACATACAGCTTTCCTCCTTCCCCGGCCTGGGTTGCAAGGAACCATATTGCACCTCCAGGTTCTCAACTGGCACCGCCTCTCTCCTTTCCTTTTCTGACCTTCGGCCGCTCACTACCACTCCTCTTTGTGCCGGCTGTCGATCAAGTAGATACGAGGCCCGTTACCTCTCGCTCCCTAAGCGATCCGCTGCTCGCGAACTGACCCCCGTGCTACTATCCCCCAAGGAAGACTTGACTCGTTCCGGCGGGGCGTTCATCTGCCTCACGGTCAGTCTTGGAGACGAATTCCTGCACGTAGCCGATGACACACTCATGCACTTGTCGACGCGACATGAGCCTCTCTTTGGACAAGCTCTCGCCCCTATACCCTGCAGAGACATCTGACTTTGTACCGACGGTCCACGCCCCCTGCCGGCAGGTGTTCCTGCAACAGACTCAGAGCCAACCTCAGCCTCTCGAATGGAGCAGACTCTCGTGGGTATGGCACAGAGGCGGTCGTGCTGGAAGCCCTCAAGTGATAGACACAAAGCCATTCGGGACATCTTCACGCCTGCGGGACGACCCTTTCGGAGCCTCCCGGAATACTCTCAACATGGCCAGAGCGTGGCCGGGGACACAGCGGCCGATTCGCACTCACAGCCGCCTCAGGCATTCTCTACTTGGGTCTGCCCACAATGTTTCACGTGAAACAATCGCGCATGACATCGCCCTGACCCGGTCGCATTCGCCCGCAAGACGGACGCGCATTATGTTGTTTCGACCCGATCCCGTCCCTACGGATGGATCCGTTGCCTTCAGCGTGCGCGCGGACCAGAGAGCCTGATCGTGAATGCGGATTCCCACTTTCGCCTTCTCTGTTCTTCCTCTGGCGGAAGCCATCCCGACAGGCGATTATCCGGACAACGCCACCGGCCAAGAGGGTGGTCGAACCATGGTTAGCAGCCTAAGGCGCAGATTAAGGACGGCCACAACACCGACTGAGCACATCCAGCGGTGGTGAACGGCAATCGGAATCAGCAGGGCGGTGAGAATTCACCACGCCTCCTCACGAGGGCAATTGTTTCACGTGAAACATTTTTCTCAAAAAGAGACATTTTGATCTGGCAACGCTATAGGAATTCCTGTAATAATTCCGACATAGATTTTGGATTTGTTCCGAAGCCGTTTGTTGTTAGGTGAGCGGAAACCACAATTGTTTGATGTGGCCCAGGAAGGAGCCAGGATATGCCTGACAAGAAGAAGGAAAGACCGAAACATCTTGGTAGGGGGCTTCAATCACTATTAAGTCCTATAATATCTATTCCTGACAACCAAGACCCTCGTCCAATCGATGCCCACGCTAACACTAACTTCCCAGATGATAAAGAGTTACGTTCATCACTGATGGAACTTCCAATTGAGTCGATATCCCCCAATCCTTATCAGGCTCGTACAGTTTGGAATGATCAGGAATTGGCGGAATTGGCCGAGTCCGTCAGAGCGAACGGCATCATCCAGCCGATCATCGTACGTCCGGCTGGAACGGCATATCAACTCATCGCGGGCGAACGCCGCTTTCGAGCTGCCAAGTTAGCGTCCTTCACAACCATACCGGCCCTCGTACGCCAAGCCAGCGACGAACAGATGCACGAATGGGTGCTCGTGGAGAATATCCACCGCGTAGATCTCAATCCTATTGAGCGGGGGAAAGCCTATCGTGACTATCTCAGTACCTTTTCCCTGACCCAGGCGGAGGCGGCGGAAAGGCTCGGAGAAGGGCGGTCGGTTATCGCTAACTACTTGCGGTTACTTGACTTACCTCAAGAGATCAAGCAAATGCTGGCGGAGAATCAACTCAGCATGGGCCACGCTCGAGCAATTCTCGCCTTGCCGACGGACGATCTCCGCCGGAAGCTGGCTAACCGGGCGATGGCAGGGCGGCTGAGTGTCCGAGAAGTAGAGAGGCTCGGGCGTCGCTACCTGGCAGGCACGTGGCAGACACCTGCTTCCCCGCGGTCCAAAGCGCCTCACATCCTGGATCTTGAAAAGAGACTCGCCAGCCAGCTTGGTACGAAGGTCAGCATCGACACACGGAAGAACGGTCAGCGCGGCCGCATCGTGATCGAGTTCTATTCACTCGATGAATTCGACGGCATGATGGAACGGCTTGGCCTGGTTTACAGCGAGGACGTATAGTACACCAACCAAGAGTGTGGAGAGCATCGTTTTTCGCATTTTTCCCGTGCTTGTTTCTGCATTTCTGTGTATAATTGTATAAGTGTGTAACAATTTTCGCTCTGTAATGTAATCCGTGGAAACCGCAAGTGAACTATTGATCTGTTTGTGGGAGGACACACCGTGCGACGCTTAACTATACCAGTAATCGTGTTCTTAACGGTCGTTTGCTGGAACGCCAATTCCACCTTCGCGCAGAATGAGGCCCGGACCTTGCACCAGGCCATCATCGACGGTAACATTGACAAGGTCAAATCTCTCCTAGCGAACGGGACCGATATTAATGTCACCAACATGCTTGGCGGCACGCCTCTGCACACTGCAATATCGAACAAGCAGCAGGCGATTGCGGAGTTTCTCATCTCCAAAGGCCCCGATCTGAACGCCCGGGACAAACAGGGGCGCACACCTCTGTTCCTGGCGGTCGAGACCGACCAGAAGAGCATCGTCAATCTTCTTCTCACAAAGAACGTGGACGTCAACGTCGTCGGGCGAGGAGGCCAGAACGCCCTGTCACTTGCCAAGAGCAAGGGCGACACGGAATTGACGGAGCTGTTGATCAAGCACGGCGCGACGGACCCCGTCCTGGGAATGGAAGACGACATGTACCCCGGCGGGCGGGGAGCAGGTCGCGGAAACGCGAACGCGGCTGGCGCCGGCCGGATGCAACCAGCAGCCGCCCAACGGCCCGGAGCCGATCTGAGCATCCTTTCCGACCCGAATGAGATCAAGGCGAGGATTAAGACATTCGCAGGCTTGGAGAAAGTCCTGAAGGACGTCGAGAGCAAAAGCAGTAACGAGGAGCGTCAATGGATTCAGACGCGGTCCGACAACCGAGGACAGCTCCAAAGGGCGGTCGAGAAACAATTCGAGGATGAAATGGCCGTGGTCAAGACAATCGCCACCGAGGAGAAAGCACAGAAAACCGTCGCGGCTATCGACGCTCTATTGGCTCAGAAGAAGGACAGGGCCAGGCAAATATCCCGAGAGCTACTCCAGCAAAGAAGGGAGCAAGCACAGGAGGACTCGACCCGTGCACGTGGCCGGGGCCGAACATCGAGCCGGGGCACACGTGGACGCTCCTCGATGAGGAACCAGTACGCAGGAGCGGACACGGCCGATTCACTTTACGAAGGCGCCGGCACGACGGGTCGAACAGGCAGGGGGGAGCGATCCACGCGACCCCAAGAACAACTCGACCCGCAAACGGAACAAGAAATCCGCCTGTGGACGCAAGCCTCTCCCGAACAGAAGAACGATCTCGCGAAGAGCGTGAACGATCAGCTTCTGGCGGAAATCGGCTCGATACGAACCATCGCCGTGGAGGAGAAAGCCAAGAAGACCACAGCAGCGCTTGACGGGATCATGCTGGCCCATCAGGAACGGTTCACTGCAACGCTCAAGAAGATGGAAGAGGCGCAGAGAAAGGCGGAGGAACGCCAGCAAAGACTGGAGGCTCGCGAACGCGGTAGAGGCAATAGCCGGTATAATGGCTCAACGCAACAACAAAATACAGGGAGGGGTCGTGGCCGGCGACGCTAACACGGATGACGGAGCGATTGCAAGGAAAGGTCGCCGTGGTTACGGGGGCCGGTAGAGGGATCGGCAGGGCGATTTGCATCGCGTTGGCGCAGGAGCGCGCAACCCTTGTCCTGGCGTCGAGGTCCGTCCCAAAACTGCAAGAAACCG
>CAYZAH010000294.1:0-5749 GCA_964475805.1 uncultured Pirellulales bacterium
GGTTAATCTGCAAAACAAAGCCAAATTCGCCCAAAAGGGGTAGAACGAACGCGACCGCCCCGAAGGGTCTCGCAATGACGGCCTTATTTAAACCTTTGTGGATTCGTGCTTTAGAGACTATTTGGCCTACAGGCCGGCGGCTTTGCGAAGCTTGGGGGCCATAGTGGTGCTCTCCCATGTAAAATTGGGGCCTTTTCGGCCGAAGTGGCCGCCGTGAGAAGTCGCGGCGTAGATCGGGCGAGCGAGGTTCAGGTAGTCTATCATCCTTTTCGGCGTCAGGGGGAAAAGCTCTCTGATGATTCGGCTCAACGTCTGCTCGTCGCATTTTGACGTGCCCCGAGTATCGACCAGCACGGAAATCGGCTCGGCCACGCCGATGGCGTACGACAATTGGATCTCGCACGAGTCGGCCAGGCCGGCCGCGACGACGTTCTTGGCAATGTGCCGGGCCATGTAACTCGCGGTCCTGTCTACCTTTGTGGGGTCTTTTCCGCTGAAGGCCCCGCCGCCGTGGCTGCCCCGGCCGCCGTAGGTGTCTACGATGATCTTGCGCCCGGTCAGGCCGCAATCGCCTTTCGGCCCGCCGACAACGAACCGGCCGGTCGGGTTGATATGGAATATGGTCTTCTTGTCCACGAGACGCTTGGGTAACACAGGAAGAACCACCTTCTCGATGATTTCTTTGCGCAACTGCCGGTATGCAATGGTCGGTGCGTGCTGGCTGGCGACGACCACGGTGTGGACACGCGTGGGTATGCCTCTCTCATATTCGATGGTTACCTGGCTCTTGCCGTCCGGGCGCAGCCAGGGCAGCTTCTTGTTTTGTCGCATCTGTGCCAGTCGCCTGGTTATGGCGTGAGCAAGCTGAATCGGCATCGGCATCAGGGCGGGCGTCTCTTTACAGGCATAGCCAAACATGATCCCCTGGTCGCCAGCCCCCTGCTCTTTATGCAGACCGATTCCTTCGGTGACGCCCTGGGAGATGTCAGGGCTTTGATTGTCAATTGAAACAACTACGGCGCAGTCGTCACCATCGAAACCTATCGCCGGATCGTCATAACCGATTTCTTTGATTGTCTTTCTGACAACGCCCGGGATGTCAACATACGCTTGTGTGGTAATTTCGCCAGCCACGACCGCCATGCCCGTTGTCACGAGTGTTTCGCAGGCCACGCGGCTCTTCGGATCCTGCGCGAGCATGGCGTCGAGAATCGCGTCGGAGATGTGGTCGGCCACCTTGTCGGGGTGGCCCATCGTTACGGATTCGCTGGTGAACAGGTGTTTCTCGCCATTGCGAGACTTTGTCACTGATTTTTTTGCCATTTGTCATTCATCCTTCTACGAACCATCATTGATTATCCAATCGTACCTCATGTACTCGATAGTATAGTTGCCCACTTCAAGAAAGGAAGCATTTTGTGGGGAAACGTAATGACAGATGAAATTCAGTATCGCCCGGACGGCAGGCGGCTGGTCCTTGAATTTCCGGTCGATGGCGTATTTCTGTGCGAACTCGCCGCCGTACCACGACATTTGAAACAGGGCGGACAGATAGACCTTCCGCTTGTCCCGGTCGATCTTGAACGCCAGCGGCTCGGAGAGAAACCGCTTCACCTGGTCGTCCAATTGTGCATCGAGCTTGTAGCCGTAGTAAGGCTCGTTGCGCAAGGGAGGGCTCGACAAGCAGGCGTTCGACAAAGCAAAGAATACTCGCGGGTCGTCGAACTCCTTGCGGAAGAATCGCTTTTCGACCCTCGCAAAGGTGAACTCCTCATCCATGACAAGGAACTTGTAACGGGTGATCTCGCGCTCGATGTGCCTGAGGCTGCGCGGTCCCCAATAAATAGAAAGGATTCGCGACGACGGGCGAATGGGATAGTTGTCCGTCACGACGTTGAGTTTTTGGAGGTTGTACGCATTGATCCAAAAGGCGATCTTATCGTTCCTGGGCCAGGATTTGTACTCGTTCGGATCGAGATTGTCGAATTTCCGAAGCAGCGCCCGCAGGTCGAGCCTCTTTCGCCTGAGCGCCGCATAATCGACCATCCCCGCGTTGTCGACGTAGGTCTTCAGAATCTCGGCGCACTGGTTCTGAAATCGCGTGGCGGGCGAAAGGTTCGGATCGTTCGGCTCGCTTTTGCGCGATCCGGCCGAGTCCGCCCCGGCGCAGACGACAGCGGACACGACAAGTGAAATCACAAAATAGATAAAGCCCCTGGCCATTCCTACGTTCCGAATCGAAAACCACCTGATTTGCGTGCCGCAAACACTACGGATCCGATGTTAGCATAGGAGACTCCGCCCGTAAAGGGGCAATTGCCGATTGGGCCCTCTGTCTTGTGTGCCCGGGTGCTCATCAGCCTCTGAAATACAAATAGATGGCCACGATGATAACGCACAGAGCAACGGAAAAGACGACATCGACGCCCGTCCAACTGGAGCGTGATTTATCCCGATCCTCGGCCGTGGTCGTCGCGAACGTCAGGCCGCTTATCTTCTCATAGGAAGGAGCCGCCGTCAGGTAGCTGACAGCGAACATCACAACCACACATACGATGAAGATAAACAAACTGTAATACTGGAAGAAGATGTTGTTCATAATCCAGAGAAAGGAGCCTTGATCGTAGCCTTGGAATTCTCCAAAGAGTTTCGTGAAGAACGGCATGTCTTTCAGCGCTACAGGTGTGTCCACCGCCAGACGGAACATCCCGAGCAGGAACCCTATGACCAGTGCCGACAGGCATCCCTTTGCATTGAGACGTTTGAAAGACACTCCAAAGAAGAAAACCACAAAAATCGGCGGTGCGAGGTATGCCTGTACCCCCTGTAGATAATCGTACAAGCCCTTACCGCCTTGTATCACGGGTATCCACAACAGACCGATCAATACCATGACAGCCGTAGCAATACGGCCTACCCATACGAGTTGATGCTGCGAGGCTTTGGGCCGGAATTTGGAGTAAAAGTCCATCGTGAACAGGGTGGAAGAAGCGTTGAAAACACCCGAAAGCGAACTCATCAGGGCAGCCAGCAAACCCGCCACGACAATACCTCTTACACCGGCGGGTAGAACCGTCATCACCAACAACGGAAAGGCCTTTTGTGATTCGGCACGGACAACATGTCCCTGCGAATCGAATATGGTTTGCTGAATCAACTCCGACCTGCCGCTCTCAGCCAAAGCAAAGCATATCATGCCGGGAATGATAAAGATGAAGACCGGCAAGAGCTTAAAGAAGGAGGCGCAAATCGAACCTCGGCGTGCCTCACGCTCGTTCGGCGCGCCCAAAGCCCGCTGGACAATGTATTGATCCGTACACCAGTACCACAAGCCAATAATCGGAGCGCAAAAGAGCATGCTCAGCCAGGGGTAGTTGTCGTTGAAATACCAGGCCATCCGCGTGGGTTCTTTAACGGGTGCCCACGTGCCCTGGATGCCCGCCGGGACCAGCGGCTTCCATAGGTTGAACATTTCCGAGCCGGCGATTTCCCGCAATTGCCCCCAGCCGCCCAGCGCCTTGAGGCCGAAAACGGTCACCAGAATCGAACCAAACACAAGGATGACCGTTTGCACGGCTTCCGTATACGCCACGGCCCGCAAGCCGCCGAGAATCGTATAGATGCCGGTCAGCACGATCACCAGGATCGAGCCGATCCAGAAACTATCGAGTCCCAGGAAATGGATGTCCGGCAGGAGGACGCTGAACACGATACCGCCGGCGAAAATACCCACGGCGATCTTGGTCAGGATATAGGCGACAAGAGAGATCATTGACAACACCCAGCGTGCCGTTGGCGAGAAACGCTTTTCAAGAAACTCGGGCATTGTGAAAATCTTCGATCGGGTATAGAAAGGAACCATCACCCAGCCCAGAATCAGCAGACACCACGCGTGGAGTTCATAGTGCGCCATGGCAACGCCGTCCGTGGCTCCCGAGCCGGCCAGGCCGACGAGATGCTCCGAGCCGATGTTGGAAGCGAAAATCGACGCACCCACGATGAACCAGCCCAAATTGCGGCCCGCAAGGAAATAATCATCCGCCGTGTCCTTGCTCTTTGAAATCACCCACCAGACGATGCCCAGGAGGATCAAGAAGTACACGACGATGGCACCCCAATCCAGGGTAGTCAGGGACGTCTGTGCTGCGGCGAGAACGTGAAATGATCCCATGAGATCTCCTTTCAAAGTGGCAGAAACTCCCGACAAGTCCGGCTCTTTTTCGTGGAATTCTACCGGCTGACCGGACCGGCTGCAACCCATTTTGCCCGAGGATGTGGGGCTCCCAGAAGAAATTTGATCTTCCCCAGGAGATAATCAGGACGAAGATGCTTGAAATTGAAGACGGGAGTCTCTATGATTCGGTGCGATGCAGAATTTTTAGCCGGGAGGACAAATTATGGCATACACAATCGGTTTGGATTACGGCACGAATTCAGTCCGGTGCCTGATTGTCGACGTGACGAACGGCAACGAGTTGGCGACGGCGGTCTGGGAGTATGAAACGGGCCAGGCCGGGATTATTCTCGATCCGGCCGACCACAACCTCGCCAGGCAAAATCCCGCCGACTACGTCAAAGGCATCGGCATCACCATCGGTCAGGCCGTCACCCAGGCTAAGCAGGCAGACAAGAGCTTCGACGCGAGCCAGGTCATCGGTATCGGCGTCGATACGACCGGCTCGACGCCTATTCCGGTCGATAAAAACGGAACGCCGCTAAGCATGTTGGACGAATTCAAGGATAATCCGAACGCTTGTGCATGGCTGTGGAAGGACCACACAGGCCACGCCGAAGCCGGCGAGATCACCAAGTTAGCTGAGAAAGAACGTCCCGAATATCTCGCCCGGTGCGGCGGCACGTATTCATCGGAATGGTTCTTCAGCAAAATTCTGCATTGCCTCCGTGTCGATCCGAAGGTCTTCGATGCGGCTTACACGTGGGTCGAGCACGCCGACTGGCTGCCCGCCGTCCTTACCGGCACCGAAGCGCCGGACAAGCTCAGGCGGTGTCGCTGCGCCGCCGGACATAAGGCGATGTTCAACGACGACTGGGGCGGCTACCCCGACGCGGAATTTCTCTCCATGCTCGATCCGAAGCTCGGCGCGCTTCGCGAGACACTGAGCGACCAAACGTATGCCGTGGATCAGGCGGCGGGACGGCTCACCGACGAATGGGCAAAGCAGCTTGGTTTGCCTGCGGGTATCCCCGTCGCGATGGGCGCCTTTGACGCCCACCTGGGCGGCGTCGGCTCGGGGATCAAAGATGGCACGCTGGTCAAGATCGTCGGCACGAGCACGTGCGACATGGTCGTGGCGCCGAGCGGCGCGAACCTGCCCGACATACCCGGTATCTGTGGCATCGTGGATGGTTCCATTCTTCCCGGCTACTATGGCCTGGAAGCGGGCCAGTCCGCCGTGGGTGACATCTTCAACTGGTTCGTCAACTACATCCAGCCGGGCGGCCGGGACGCAGGGTCGCACGAGGCTCTGACCGAAAAGGCCGGCAAACTCAAGCCTGGCCAGTCCGGCCTGCTGGCCCTCGACTGGAATAACGGCAACCGGACCGTTCTCGTGGACCAAAGACTGACCGGGCTGCTCGTGGGCCAAACGCTCCACACGAGGCCCGAGGAGATCTACCGGGCGTTGATCGAAGCGACGGCGTTCGGCGCCCTGACCATTATCAACCGATTCGAGGAATACGGCGTCAAAGTATCCGAGGTCGTCAATTGCGGCGGCATCGCCGAGAAGAA
>CAYZAH010000295.1:0-5740 GCA_964475805.1 uncultured Pirellulales bacterium
TGGCGAGTATGCACCAGCCTCTCTTGTTGATTGATTCGATTGCGTATGTCTCAAAGTGCATATCATCTCCTTTGTAGCGTATTGCTTTTTCAAAGCTATCTTCATACAATGTACAAGCTGTCCATTCAATATAAGAAACAGGAGCCAATATGGCGAGAGCATTTTCATTGAGCCTTGTGGGCATTCTTGCCGTCATATTATTTCAGACTACTCTAATCCCGTTCGCAGAATCCGCAACTGCGGAAGCATACGCCGAGAAAATGAACGTCGCGCCGAATCCTTCATTCGAGAACGATTTGGCCGGGATCGAAACAAATGTGTGTGTTTTCGGCGGCTGGTTTCCGATAGGTGTCGTCACGAACGATGGAGCCAGTGAAATAAAGATCGTGGAAGAGGCCGCTCGCACGGGAACGAAATCTCTCCGAGTGACACCGAATGCCAGTACTCTCAAAGGGACCATCTACTATAGTCAATATAACGGAGGTGAAGAAGTCAGGACGAACGTCACTCATGCCGGAGTCAGCGGCGCCAGGACGATTGCCTTTCGTCTCGATCAGGATATTCTCTCGTGCGACGCAACCGTCTGGATTAAGAAATCGGACCGGGCAAAAATCGTACTGAAGGCTATCTGGTACACTCGTCGAAATCGCATTCCGTTTATTAAGGTTGCCGAAAACGTTATTACCGAACCCGCTGAAAGCAAGGATGGCTGGTTCAGATATTCTCTACACGCCATGCGATGTCATACCGCCCGGCAAGTCCAGATTGTGATAGACACAAATGATTCGGAGCCGTTTTGTATCGATGACGTGGAGATCTATTTCAACCGCTATCCGCACGTGGACGTCCTGGTCGATCAACTCGGCTACGAAACGCAATCACATGCAAAGGGCGTCATACTGCAATCATCCGCGTCTCCCCGGCACCCTCCCGATTCATTCTCACTCATCAATCTTGAGAACTCCAAAAAGGTTCTCACAAAAAAATGGCTCAACGTCGGCTACTGTCGCGAGTGGGACTTATACCACTGGCAAGGGGATTTTTCCGACTATCAAATCCCCGGTCGGTACGTTGTAGAAACTACACTGGACGGCGACGAGTACTATTCACCGCCTTTTGAGATTCGCACGAGCTTGCTGGTTCCGGAGACAGCCGAGCTGGCCTATCGGTTCTTTTATTACCAGCGTTGCGGTGCCGCGGTTCCTTTCTTTCACGCCGCGTGTCATCTCGACGACGCCAAAATGCCGGATGGAAGCTACAGGGACCTGTCCGGCGGCTGGCATGATGCCGGCGACTATAATAAGTACAACGGCTACACTCCCGAATCCGTGTATGCCCTGGCTTTTGCCTACGACCATCGCAAGACCTTCTTCGATCAGTTCGATCGGGATGCAAACGGTCAGGCGGATATCCTGGACGAAGCCATCTGGGGAGCAAAGTTCCTCGAAAAATGTATCAATCCCGAAAGCCTGGATATGGTCGCGACGATCAGTTCCGGATACGGCTATTGGGGCAAGCCGGAGGAAGAGACCGACAACCTGCCGGGAACCGGCGACGAGCGCCCCATTCGCGGCGGTATGAGGGATGCCTCCGTATGCACACGAGGTTTCGCATTACTGGGTAAGTATGTCCCTCACTACCTCGCGATAGCCGAACGGCTCTACCAGAAGCACGGCGGCAATATGCCGGAAGTGCTCGCCCTTTACAGTGCGACTAACAAGGATATCTATCGCGATGCGGCGCAGAAACGCGCCGAAGCCCTCTTGCAGAAGGGAAAGGACAGTACAGCCGGTTTCCGTGAATTAGCTGAGTACGCGATTGCCTTTCCGAATGACGGTTTCGTCCCGGCTATTCGATCCATCGCCGAGAAACGCTTGAACGAGCTTATGACAATCTGCAGCAATCCTTTTGAAATCACTCGACGCCGGGATGATGACGGGAGCCTTATCTTCTTTCGCCACTATCGAGACGTCAATAACTGGTACGTTGGAGAAAGTCGCGAGCTAATGGATACTGCCTATGAGGGTCTCCTATTGGAGTCGCTTGGTTTTGCCGAGGGCCGTCGGATCGCGGAAAATCAGGTCCATTGGATTTTGGGCAGGAATCCTTATGGGGTCTCGACGATGGAGGGGATCGGGAGCATTTTCGTCCCGCATTACCATCATCGGTACAACACTCTCGCCGGCGATCCGCGCGGCGCCGTGCCGGGAGCGATCGTGAACGGCATCACTCGAGCATGGCCGGACCAAGATCGTCCCTGGCTGGATATGCACCCGGAACCGACGGCGGATTATCAACCCAACGAACCCTGGCTGCCCCACAACAATCGCTGGCTGTTCCTCATCGGAATGTGGTGAGAAGGTGCTTATGTCGTCTGTGAAATCGGAGATACGGTGACACCGTTCGGAGGTGGGCGCTTGGATGGGAATAGGGGGGCGGGTCTTTCGCGGGTGAATCTTACGCCCCGTCCGGTCACGATTTCTTTTTGGTCCCGGATGAAATCCACGTACTGAAGCAAGACCCACGCGCTGTTATGCCATCGCATCTGATAGCCTCTTTGGTGGGCTTGCTTTTCCATCATGGTGCGTTTTTCATAGTTGAAGACGATGTAGTCGAGGGCCAGGGCGATCTGCTCGACGGACGGCTCGCCGGGATCGACCAGGATGCCGCGTGCGTACTTGCCGATAATCACGCCGTCCGGGCACCGTTTGTTCGAGTTAATCAGCTCGCGCGCGTAAAAGGACTTCGTCACAATGGCGATTCGCCCGGAGCCCAACGTGTCCGCCAAAATGCCGCTCGAAATCTGCTGCATGTTGAGGTAAGGCAGGATCATGACGTTCGTGGCCGCATAAAGCTCGACAAAAGCCGTCTCATCCAGGAACGTATCGAGGAAGACCACGTCATACTTGCCGAAGTTCATGTCCCGCAGGTCTTTGACTTTGCACCACGTCAGTTTCGATTCTTCGAGGGCCTGGTTCAGCAAGGCCTGGTACTGGCGGTAAGGCTCGCCGCCCTCGGCCTTGACGAACTCGGGGTGAAACTGGCCGCCGATCAGATAGACCATCCTTTTCCTTTGAGCCTCGGTGCAGGAATCCTGCAGAAACTTGCCATAGGCGCGCAAGCTGTATTGAATTCCTTTGCCCGGTGACAGCAAGCCGAGCGTCGTGATCAAAAAGCCGTTCTCTAAACCGTATTTTCGTTTGATTTCGAGCCGGTCAAACTGTGACCGGTGCTGCATCCGGATTCCGTGGTCGATGTGCTTGAGCTTGGCGTGGGCGATGCCGTAGACGGGCGATTCGAGGATGTGAATAGCGCTCTCGGTTGTCACGACCAGGCCATCACTGTATTCGGCGAGGTCCTGGAGGACTTTTCTCTGATGCGGGTCCGGGTCGTCAAGGACGGTGTGGAGATAGACCAGTGTCGTCAGACCGTTTTGCGTGAAGGCCTGGACCATTTTGATGAAGTTGGTGCCTCGCCCTTCCTCGCCGTCGTCGTCCGGATCGAGGCCGTACTCGTGTTGCAAAAGGACGACCGTCGGGTGGCTGCTCTGTTTTGCACGGCTTATGATGTGGCCGATATTGTCACGCCAGGAGACGGGATTATACTGGTCGATGACCAGGTCCACGGGAATCCCGTAAGGCCCGTTGCCGTGGTCTATGGCGGCCACCCGGATGTTGCCGACTTCGGCCGTGAAATGCTCCAACGCCGTCGCGAGATCGCGCGCGAACGTGCCGATCCCGCAACGGCGCGGAGGATAAGTACTTACAATTCGAATGTTGTACGACATAGCGAGTTATTAATGTAGAATGAAGAATTTAGAATTCTTAATTCTCACTTCTCAATTCTAACTTCACACCGCCGCCATGACGCCTCGGACGTAGCCGACCGACTCGCACAGACCGGGCATGGGATCATTCTCATCTTTCTCATACTCGAACGACACAATGCCGTCGTACTTGGTTTTGATCAGCGTCCTAACGAATTTCGGGATGTCGATGACGCCGCGACCGACCTCGACGGCATGACCTTTGGCGTTGGCCGCCGAGACGTCCTTTATATGTATGTCCAGCAACCGGTCGGCGAATCTCTCGGCGTCTTCAGACGGGTCCACGCCGGCCCGCATCGTGTGGCCGATGTCCATGCAAAGCCCGATCCGTTTGTCGAGGCCCTTGATCTTCTCGTAGATAGTGGACGGAACGGGGTAGACCTTGTCTGTCGGTCCGTGGTTGTGGATGGCGACCTCGATGTCGTACTGCTTGACCTTCTCATTCACCAGAGGCAGCAGATCGGGCACGGGAACGCCGACAATCACTTTCATCCCGGCGGTTTTGGCGTAGTCGAAGGCTTGGTTGACCTGGGCTTCGTTCCGCATATAGATAACGCCGCCGCCGTAGAGGATCAGCCCCGCCTGCTTGACCTTGGCCACGACAGCCTGGATCTGGGCGGGCGTGCTGTCCAGCGGCAGGTGCATGCTCTTGAGGCAAATGTACTTCAACGCGATTCGGTCGGTCATCGCGAGCGTGTCGTCCAGGTTGAACTTGCGCAACGTGTACGAGGCCATACCCAGCTTGAGCGGCGGCTCGGCCTTCTGGGTCATCTCGGACCGGCGAGCCTGGGCCACGCTATTACCGGCGCCCATCAACGACGCGGCCGCTCCGACGCCGGCCAATTGCAGAAATCGTCTTCTGCTCTGTTTGTCTGCTTTCATCTGTATCTGCTCCTTATCATATAGTGTAGTGTCAAAACGCACTCTGCATCACCAAACAATAGACAATCCGCTTGCGAAATGCAAGGAAATTCGCGTTGCCCGGCGCTGGCGCACGTGGTATGATGATGCGTCAAAGATAACTCCTTTCGCCGCGTCCGGCGGCAGAAGAGAAAGGCAGGAGTCTATGGAGAACAGAAAGGCCCAAAGGGTAAGCATTCTAACCCGCCGACAATTCCTCAGAGGCTCGACCGCCGTCGGGGCGGCCCTGTTTGTGCCGGCGAGCGTGTTCGGCTCCAATGCCCCTGCCAACCGAATCACCATCGGTATGATCGGAATGGGCCGTCAGGCCTACTACTCCAACGTCAAGTCGTTTTTGAGTGCGGAGGATACTCAGGTGGTGGCGGGTTGTGACGTGGACGCCTGGCGGCTCGACAACGCCAGGAAAGCCGTCGAGACGCACTACGCAAAGGAGCGGTCGGCCGGGCGATTCAAAGGCTGCTCGACGTATCGGGATTTTCGCGAATTGCTTGACCGGGCGGATATCGACGCGGTGATGATCTCCACGCCCGACCACTGGCACGTGCCCATCGCAATCGCGGCGGCGAAGGCGGGCAAGGACATCGCCTGTGAAAAACCGCTGACGCTGAGCATCGCCGAAGGCCGGGTCCTCAGCGATACGGTCCGGCGGTACAACCGCGTCTTTCGCACCGACAGCGAATTCCGCTCGCACGCTTGTTTTCAGAAAGCCTGTGAGCTTGTCCTCAACGGGCGAATCGGCAAGGTACACACGATCCGCACGGGCGTGCCCGCGGGCGACGTAGCCGGGCCAGTGGAGCCTGAGATGCCCGTGCCCGACGAGCTGGACTATGACCTGTGGCTTGGGCCCGCGCCTTATGCCCCTTATACGCTCAACCGCGTCCATCCGCGTCAGAGTTACGAGCGGCCCGGTTGGATGCGCGTCCCAGACTGTTGCGAAGGGATGGTCACCAACTGGGGCGCGCACCTCAACGACATCGCTCAGTGGGGCAACGG
>CAYZAH010000296.1:0-5738 GCA_964475805.1 uncultured Pirellulales bacterium
CCGTACGCAGTGAAAACCGCCGGAGTTTGAGTATCCGCATTCTCTCTGTTTCGGACTAACCACATTCCGTGTAGCGGAAGCAGTGTACCAGATGGTCGTTGACCATGCCGACGGATTGCATGAAAGCGTAGCAGATCGTTGAGCCGACGAACTTGAAGCCGTGTTTCTTAAGGTCCTTGCTCATCGCGTCCGACTCGGAACTCGTGGCGGGGATTTCCTGGAGGCTTTTCCATCGGTTGCGGATCGTCGCTCCGTTGACGAATTGCCAGAGGTAGGCGTCGAAGGAGCCGAATTCTTTTTGGATTTCAAGCACGGCGCGAGCGTTGGTCACGGTCGCTTCGATTTTCATCCTGTTGCGGATGATGCCGGGGTTTTTGAGCAAGGAGTCGATTTTACGTTTATTGTAACGGGCGATTTTAACCGGATCGAAATTGTCGAAGGCCTTGCGGTAATTCTCCCGCTTGTTCAGAACGGTCCGCCAGCTCAAGCCGGCCTGGGCAACGTCGAGCATCAGGAACTCAAACAGCTTGCAATCATCGTGAATCGGCGTGCCCCACTCGGTGTCGTGGTACGCGATCATCAGTTCATTGTCACCCGGCCAGCCACAGGTCTTCTTCATCTGTGATTCTCCGATGAGAATATCTAAACGATCTGGGCGTCAAATTTGCAGAGCTGGCAGAAGTCCTTCATCTGGTGCCTGTAATCGCCGTAGAAGAATATCTGGTGGAAGCCGGGGAAGCTGAGGACTTCCTGGTTGCCGTCGAACTTGACCTTGACCGAGACGACGCATCCGCCAGAGGGGGGCACGCCCATATTTTCCAGCACCGTGCCAGCCGAGATCAGCACTTGCGAGGGCTTGTCGGTCTCCTTGGAGCCGTCTCCCTTGCCCGGCAGCAGGTCGATGCTCGTGACGCGCTGGCCGATCCGCCATAACGTTCGCGGCACAGCGTCCCGGCTGCCGTGGTGGTGCATTAGGTCGAACGGTTCCGGCCCGGCCTCGAAACCGTTGAGCTTCGTCGGACACGAACAATGTGCGCCGATAATCGAGTCGTCGGACGTATCCGCCACCGGGTCCTGCTGGAAGCCCGGCCGGTCGAACAAGTACTGCGTGATGAGGTGCGAGGCCACCGCGCCGTAGTCGGCTTCGCAGGCGGCGGGGATGCCGTCGTCGTTCATCCGCGACCAGGCGATGCAGGGCAAGCTCACCTTGATCTTACCGAGGGCGCCGAGGCAATCCATCGTGATCGCGTCGGCCTGCTCGGCCTCCAGAATCTTGCCGGCCACGTAGTAGCTCTTGACGCCGTTGATAACGTCCTGGCGCGTCGCGCCAGTGACCCGGCGCGCCCGGCGGAGATAATCGTCGGCCATCGCCAGGATGTCCCTGCTGTCGGGCGTGCGGTTGTACTGCTCGATGAACGTCGTCGCCGGCACGACTTGCATCTGTATCCCCGTATCGGCGAGCGGCGCTTCGGAGCGGCTCTTGCCTTTTATCACGACGCAGCGCGTGCGGCGCATCTTGGCCTGCGCGCAGAGCATCTTCATCCCGTAAGCCGCCTGACGGAAGTCGTTCGTGGAATAGACGACGCAGCCGGACATCTCAGCAAAGTGAGCCGTGTTCGTAGTGAACGACGTACCTAACGGCGAGTGGATGATCGAAGGTATCTTGCTTTGGGCGACCTTCTGGGCACTTGGCCAGGAATGCTGCTGGCGATCCAACATGACAAGCATCATCCCATCCACTTTTTCACTCTCAACCTCGGCGATCCAGCGTTGCGCCTCGGCCAGACTGTGGAGCGGCTCGCTGCGCAGCTCGAACTGCGCGCCGAGCTTCTTAGCCGTGCTCTGCATCTTCTCGGTGTACATCTTCTGTGCGGCCTTGCCGTCATAGACGGCGCCGGGCCAAAGCATGCCGTACTCCTCTTTCCGCCGGACGAAGGCGGCTTTGATTCGAGGCACACATTTCGACGCCGGGCCGCACGCGCGGATCGGATTGCGCGTCACCATCGGCTCGCCCGCCCAGGTCTGGGTTCCTCCCAGCAGGACCGAGCCGGCTACCAACCCGGCTGTCTGACCAATGAATTGCCGCCGACTCACTCGTGGCTCGTTGCTCGTCGCTCGTCGCTCGTAGAGTGCTGAGTCACGAGTCACGAGACCCGAGTGACAACCAGTAACCGACTTATGACCAGTGCATCTTAAGGGGCATCGTCCGGAACGCATCGCTATCTCCCGTATCAAATTGACTATTGTCTATGCCTCAGGCATAAATTGACGATTGACTATTGAGAAAGTCCGTGGACCAGTCTAACGCGTACGCGCAAATAGTCAATAGTCAATGGTCATTAGTCAATTGGAAGGGATTGGCCAGAAGATCGTGTCGCCCTTGCCGAACCACTTTCTGATCTGTCCATACCTGTCCCTACAGGGTTGTCCTCCATCGTCGGTGAAATCCGTGCCAACACTGTAAAGGATAAAATCGTCACCCGTTTTTCTATAGACGAGCGGCTTGTCGCTATAAGGATCCATGGGCCACGCTTTCAGGAATCCGCTCTTGACCAGTTCGCAAAGTCCTGACGGATACGCGCCCTTTTCTACTCGCCATTGTTTCAAGGCCAAAACGGTCAACGTTGCTTCGTACAACGCCTTGTCCCAGTAAATGAACTCAGAATCCCAGTGCGACAAGGGCGATAGAAGACGGATCACGAAAAACCTGGATGGTGGGCAGGATCTGAATACCATCTCATCGATCGTCGTGATATCAGAGGTATGTCTTTCATAGGGAGTCATTCCGGCGACCTTGCTTTCCAAGTCAAATATCTCGTTGAGCTTGGCGATTGTTTCATCGCGTCCCGCGTGCGTCATGCTTTTCGCTGTGAGTAGAGATACGAGCAGCCGACGTACGTTTGCGTTAACGTCAGAAGGAAAGGACTCGGTAAACTCGATCCACTGCTCGGGAATCAGATGACCTCCGCCGGGGCCTCCCTCGGTGAACAAACGCTGAATGATATCCAGAGAGGTT
This sequence comes from uncultured Pirellulales bacterium, assembly GCA_964475805.1. Taxonomy (GTDB): domain Bacteria; phylum Planctomycetota; class Phycisphaerae; order Sedimentisphaerales; family Anaerobacaceae; genus JAFGTG01. The sequence goes on from CAYZAH010000296.1 coordinate 3,017, forward strand.
AGTCTCCGGCCTTCCACGTTCAGCAATGGATACCCTTCGGGATACAATTGCGACAATTGATGCCGGAGCCTTTCGAGATCGCCTGCGGACAATGAATGTGTGCTCACGATGCGCAGTATCGCGCGGTAGCCGGCTGCACTTATGCTTTGCGCGAACGTTTGCTCCGTGACCGTTGCCTTTTCGTTCCAGTGTCTCCCGGCACGGGTGATCGCCAGACACTCATCGAGGCCCTGCTGAATGCGGTCGTCAGACACGTCGAGTCGACAGCGCCAGAGGCCGAGCCACATCAGCTTTCTCAAGGGAGTGAGGTGTTGAAGATCGATCGTCAAGGAAGATCGCTCCCGGACCAGCGATTGGTACCAGGCGGATTGGTCTCGGATTTGAGATTCGTAAAAATAGGGACGATAGCAATATGGTTTCTGGCTGGCGGTGAGGAACTGGCGCCAGGCAGGTTCGTTCTGCGCGATCCAGGAACCGATATGCTCACATTCAACGTCCGTCAGCGGAGCCCTGATATTCTCCGGAAGGTCCTTGAATCGGTGGATCGCCTCGTGAAGAGCCGCGACGGAGACGGCCTCAAGATCGTTCGGCGGGATCGTGCGATTCTGCGACCATTTTTCCAACTCGGCCCTGGGAAATCCCGGAGGCAGCGACTGCGGCAGAGGCCCGCGTGGGTGGGGGGCCGACAGTTCCGTATTTTCTTTGATGCATGCGAGAATGTGTTCGACCATCAGGGCGAACGGCGTGACTTTCCACTCTTCGCAGGACTGACAGGCGACCTCCGGAAATGGGACCCAATCGTATTCGAAGCATTTGAGAAGGACTCGCTTCTGCTCGGCGGTAAGATCGTCCCAATACTTCCGGTTCTCTGTAAGCCAGGTTGCCACGAGCGGCTCGTTGTCGCGCAGAAGGTGTTTCAGGCGGAGGGCCTCTTCGCGGGCCTTTCCGTCGCCTCGGTAGGACAGGAATTGTTCCACAAGCGGGCTTGGCGGGACATACAGGTCGATAGCCTTCTTGTAATGGGGCCAGGCGTTGTTTTCGTTGCGAAGACCCGGCTGGTTGATCTGATTGAGCAGCGCGATATAATCCACGCGGATCGTCGGCTTGCCGAAGGAGAACCAGATCGCGTAAAAGACGAAGCACACAAGTAGGCCGCCGGCTGCCTGGCACGTGCGGACCACGACCGTCCTCCAGAGCGGCCGACAGCGTCGCTTGGCCCGGCTCAGGAGAATGGCCAGCAGCTTCAGGTCGCCGAATTCGCTGATCAGTTGCTCGGCCTTCTGCTCCTTCTCCTTCTCAGTCGCGCAATCTCTGAGCTCGTCCTCGAAGTGTGCCGTGAGCTCCGCCCGCACGTCCTCCCGGACCTTTCGGCGATAGCGCATCCTCTTTACGATCTCGGCGATGTACGCCGTCACGCAAGCAGGAACTTCGTGTGGGTCGTTTCTTTCGTTCGCCATGCTTTTGACTTCTTCCGAATTGTTCGTAGTGTGCCCGTAAGGGCATTCGCTACCACGCGGGTAAGACGATCCACCGCGAACGCCTTACGGCGTCACTACAAACATACCGGTTCACAAACTCAGTTCTCATTCGGATCATTAACGTCGTCCAGGTCCGCACCGGCTTTCTTCAACGCGGCGATGGCCTGCGCATGACCTTTTTCGTATCCATACCAGGCTTCGACAACCCGTCCATCCCGGCCGATGATATAATTCAACGGCACGCCGGACGCCCTGTATTTGTCCATCATTAGCAACGCGGCTTTGTAGGAGGTATCCAAAACGTTCGGAAACGTCGCCCCATTTTCCCGCATGAAATCCAGGGCAATCTGTTTCTTGTCAGCCGTATTAACACCGAGAATCACGATACCCTTGCTCTTGAACTCTTCATAACGTTTTTGGAGATGACACATCTCCTCACGGCAAGCCGGTCAGCCCGCCCTCCAGATATAAAGCCACACGATCTTGCCCCGATAGTCGGACAGTGTAATCGTGCCGCCGTCGGCCGAGGCCAGCGTGAAATCCGGCGTCAGGGCGCCGGGCTTGATCAGCTCATCTTCCAGCCTGGGCATCTCCCATCGCTCCCAGTCGGCCGGCGGCGCCCAAACAAACAAGTCGTTCGAAATAGGCTCGTCAATCGTCACATCGAACCAGCGCTCGTACGCGATGATATTCGTTCTGACACGGACGACCTGCTTGATCTTGCGCGGAAGATGGTCCTTCCTCGAAAGCCACAGATACCAGCTTCGCTGACGCTCCATGAAGCTAACCTCGATCACGTCGAACGGCTTGCCGTTGATCTTATCGACGCCCATCGACCGGACGCCGTCCAGATACTCCTGGAGCGAATCCGTGTAGCCGTGGAACGTGCTCGGATCGATGATCGCCATTCCGATTCCCGCTCCGAGCAGATTGACCTCGTGCCCGATCGAGTGCTTCCCGACGGGCGTGTGCTTTCTCATGTAGACCTTTTTGTTCGTATCTTCATAGTCGGTCCGTTCTTCCGTTTTGAAAAAGAACGGCCGCTCCCCGGGCCAGTAGATCCACAGGTCGTTCCCGTCGCCGATGAGCGTGCCGCCCGGCGCGCTGTCTCTATCGAGAGTCTCCACGCGAAAGTAGTTGGGCTTTTTCAGCCAGACCGTGTAGGTCGCGCCTTTGTTACCGGGACTGCTGCAATCGCTCGTAAAAGACAAGGTGTCGGCCTCGCGCATCGACTCCACCATCTT
>CAYZAH010000297.1:0-5734 GCA_964475805.1 uncultured Pirellulales bacterium
CCGGAGTGATTGCGATCATCATTCCTCTTTACATTGTCAACTTATTGGCAACGAGCAAGGTAAGAAAACAGCTCCTTTTTCAATTGGCTGCTATTCGCTATCTGTTCGACCACAAGGCGTTGGTTGTTGTTGCGACTCACGATTTGGAACTCGCGAGGAAGCTCGAATTCGGCTTTAGGAGTTATCACTTTACGGATAAGGTCGATCAGGACGGATTGAGCTTTGATTTCAAACTGCGAGACGGCATTACTTCGACAAGCAACGCGATTCGACTTTTGCAGCATCTGGACTACCCGGAGGGCATCGTCAGGCGAGCGATGAAACGGGAAGTGTAGGCCTTAAGATGGGCAGCGACCCACGGGTGCAGACAGGAGGAAGCTCATCGTCTTTTCGACTAATCGAAAAGACTATGAGCCTGACGTCGTAGAACACTTGAGGGGCGAGAGCAGTGGGGGGGCTCGGCTCAGTTCGGTTGATGTGTTGACACGTTCTGGGGACCCGGTCGGAGGATTGAGCTCAGTCGTTTCGCGTGATGGCGATTAACGTTGCCTCGGCGATCTCCATGATCCCGGCGGTTATGGCTGGACGCTGGCTGTTGTGAAGGTCCAGATGTCTCCGGGGGTGGTGCACTTGGGGCCGATTCGGTTGACTCGCCAGTAATAGGTCGTGTCCGGTTCCAAGGTTTGTTCCAATTCAAAACGGTTGGCTGTGACAGAACCGAGAAACGTTTGTGAATCATGCGTAGCCGTCGCGACGGAGAGCAGGTCTGTTCCCAAGTGGACGTCATTGTAGACCGAGCCCTCGTCGGGCGACCATTCGAGCAGCAGGGGGGCAAAGGCGACGTTTTCCTCACCCACGGCGGGGGAGGGGTCGGACGCGGGCGGGACAAAGCAACGAAGCCACTCGTCGGCAATCAGCATGAAGTCCCGGAAGATGAACTGCCCGTCGCCTCCCAGGGGCACGATATCTGCCAAGAGGCCGGCGCCGGTCATGAGCCATTGATCGGCCAGGACTGAAAAATCGGAAAAGTCAACGTAGCCGTCCTTGTCCAAATCGGCCCGCTGCAGATTCGAGCAGTTGATATCACGGTCGGCCGTTACGATGATACGGTATCCCGACCAGCCATACGATCCGAGCTCGTTTTGGGCGTTCCCGTTTGCGTCCCTGACGCGAGCGTAGATTGTATAAAAGCCGGGCTTTTCAATCTCCCATTCGTACCGCCAGTGTTTCCAGACGTTCGGCACGAAGTAGTTCAGTATCTCAGCACGATCCCACGTCGCGCCGTCATCCGTGCTGACTTCGACCTCGGTAATCTCCCGCCCGTCGCCGGCGTTAGCCATACCCGTAATCGTGTAAGAACATTGGTTCACGGTGGAATTGTACTCAGGCTCGAAGATCCTCGCGTGAATCGGCCACGGGCGAAGCGACTCGGATGGGGCCGACGACGAGATTTCGATACGGTCCAGCCACCGGAGCCATTGATAGCCGACGCAGCCGGGCAGGACGATCTTGGCTGGCCAGCCCTGGCTTTCCGGCAACGTCTCCCCATTCATTTGGTAGGCCACGATGATGTCCGTTCGCCTCGTGATCTCGTTCAGGGAAAACGGCCCGACGCGGTAGCCGTCGAGCGCCTGGAAAGTAATTGCTCTGGCGGATGGTTTCAGCCCGGCCTGATCGAGCAGGGCATTGAGGCTGACGCCCGTCCACACGGCGCTGCTAACGAGAAGCGGAGGCCCGATAGGGTAGTTGCATTCCAGCGTCCCTTCCACGTCCTGGCGGGGATATCGTCGAAGCTCGTCCAGAGACAACGACAGCGGTTGGGTGACCTCGCCTACGATGTCTAACGTCCAGTTGTCAGGCACGTCGGGGGCCTGGCCCAGTATGAAGAACTCGTCGTTCGGTGTGATCGGTGGCGGCTCGAGGCCATACCCCGCCTCGGGAAGAAACCACATTAGTGCCAGCAGAATCAGCGTCCACATCGGACGATTCATAACACAGTCCCCCATGAAATGTAAACCCGATACCCTCTTCTCGACGTCATCATCTTTTTTTGAGGGTCAGGCCGACGCCGCTTCGGACGATGGTCTCCAAATCCGGATTGGTTGTGACGGCCTCCATGTACCTGGGATCGGCCATTCCGGGCGTAATGTTGTGAGCGATGACCAGCCCGCCGGGACGGATAAGGGGCAAAAGCTTGTTGAGATAGTCGACGTAGCCTTCCTTATCCGCATCGAGGAAGAGAATATCGATGGGGCCTTTCAGGCTCTTGACCTTATCGTGAGCGTCTCCTTCGACGACTGTGACGATGTCGGCCATGCCCGCTCGCTCGAAGTTCGCGCGGGCGATGGCGGCGCGTTGGGCGTCGATTTCGAACGTTGTTAATTTGCCCGATGTCTTTTGAAGTGCCATGCCGAACCAGATACCCGAATAGCCCGTGGACGTGCCGATCTCGACCACATTTTTCGCGTTCGTTGTTTCCGCTAGAATACGAAGGAGCCGTCCATCTTGCGGCGGGACGTTCAAATAGCGCTGGTGCGCAAGGATATCATCCAGAATGCCGAGAATCTTCTTCTCGTTGTCGTCTTTCGGGACGGGAGGCTTCTGAAGCTGCAGATCACCCTGCCCGGCCCTCATGCCTCTGGACGGGCGTTGGGCGAGAGCGTTTGAGAGCAAAATCGCCGCTATAGTAACGACAATAACCAGTACGCCTGCTACGGTTGAACGCTTGGCGTGTTTCATTTCGGACTCTCCTTCATTTGAATGATGTCAGTATGTTCGTATGAATACGACAGGCGTCCCCCGTGACGTGTCCGGTTCCGCGATGACTAACAATCGATCCCCGGTGTTCGTTCGTTAGTCCCACGCGAATTCAGTCTTCTTTTCAAGCAGGTCTTTGGTCCTTTGCTTGACGTTCTCCCCCTTGATTTTGGCGTCCTGATACTTGAGGATATCATTTCGGCTGTTCTTGATCTGGTTTTTCAAGTCGTCGAGCCGCTTGAGCAACCGTTCGTAGGCCATCTGTCTTCGCCTGAGAATCACGTCATATCTCTGGGCGACTACGCTTTCCAACTCGCCGGTGAGCCTTTTTTCCACGTTCTTGTTCCTGGTGGCCTTGATTCTCGCGACTAATTCATCCTGCCGTTTTTGCAGCTTCACGTCTTCGAGAAGGACTTGTGCCCATTCGGGATTCCGTCTGCTTTCATCGAAAATCCGGCCATACCTTCTTCGCACCAGGTCATACTTTTTGTTGTAAAGATTAGGATCGGCTTCTTTTAGCTTGGTCAGCTCCTCGGTCTCGTCCGGAGCATTCTGCCCGAGCCAATCGAGAAACGCGGCCCGCCTTTCCAAGAGCCACTTTTCCCACCGCTCCCTTCCTATCTTCTCCAGTTCGGGTCGCGCGTGCTCCCAAAGCTGATTCCGGAACTCTTCCGGGTTCTTCTTGCGTAAAGCTTCCAACTCTTTCGCCTTCGCCGGATCGCGCTTCTTATAGCTCTCCATGATTCGATCTATTTCATTCTCGGTTAACTCGAAGCGTCTTTGTCCCCGTCCTCGCCCGGGCCTCTGGACTCTACCTTCGTCCTGGCTGCTCCAGATACCTTGACTGTCTTTGCTATTGTCGCTATCGCCGGCCCGGCAGGGCGGCACGGCCACAAGTACGGCCGCCGTGGTTGCCAAAGCCAAAATAATTCCGCGAATTTTCGCCATCTGTCTTACCCCTGCCAGAAATCACTGTTGATCTCTGCATATTCCGTCTCTAATTCCGTCAATGTGCTTTCATTCTCGCCAGGCACCTCACCCGATTCAAGGGTGGTCACTTCATGCTCGATCTGCTCGATTTCCGCGGTGTAAACCACCAGGTCCGTATCGTCGGTGGCGATATTGTCGCTTTCCCATATAGCAGTCGGCAAGAGCGAGGACGTATAGACGCTACTTCTGGGTTGGATATCGGATTTCTTATTGAACAGCTTTACGCTGACGCTTGCCACGATGACAATCGCCGCGGCGACGCCTACGGCCTCGAGAAGCAGCCGTTTGACGTGCCTTGCTCTCCGGCTGCCCAGGAGCGCTGTGGTCTCGCCCTTGATACCGGCGATGAGTGTATCGTCGGGTCTGGGCGCGGGATTGTCGCGAAGCATCCGTTCGGTCTGGTGATAATCCTCGGTCCAGTCCTCGACCTGCTCGGCATTGAAGAACCTCGCAAGTAGCTCTCTTAAGTTTTCCCTATCTTGACAATCCATGCTTTTATCCCTCCATTAACTGGCGTAGCTTTTTCAAGCCCCGGTGCGTCTTGGCCAATGTCGTTCCAATCGGCTCGGATCGCAACTCGGCGATTTCTTTGAAGCTCAATTGTGCATAAAAACGCAACGTAATAAGTTCTCTCGTGTCCGGGTCCAGCTTCCCAAGCTGTGTTTGCAGCTTGTCAACCTGCTCATCATCGGACTTTTTGGGCTCGAAGGTCTGGATTTCGACCTGTTCCTGCCGGACCTCAAGCAATTTTCTTCGTCGTTGTTTACCCCTTAGATGATCGTGAAATAGATTCGCCGCAATCCTGAATAACCAACTTTCAAACGATCCCCCTTTATATGAGCCGATCTTCTCGACCAGTTTGACAAACAACTCGCTCAATAACTCATCGCTGAGGTCTTTATTACCGGTCAGTCTGTAAAAATAGCCATAACAACGAGTTGCGTACATATCGACGACCTGCGAGAAGCACTGGCTATCGCCGTTCTTGCAGCCACTTATTATTCGGGCTAAGTCATCGCCTTGAGCCATGTTACTGCAAATTCAACGTAAGTACAGACGGAATCCGTATTTGATTTATTGCATGAATTCAAGAAATCGCGTTTTTGGACGGCATCCGTGATACCCAAACGTGTTCCACGTACAGATCGGATGGGACGGTACCGGCCGGCCGCCTCCTCTTCCACGTTGCTTATCGCCCCATGAAAAGGGGCTGGCCCGCCCTCTCCCGGCTACAATGAGTGGGCTTCCAACGGTCTCAGAAGCCCTCCTCCTCTTCCTCCTCCTCTTCCGGCTGGTTTTCGTCAACGTCCAGCTTCCACCGCTCGGTTTCGTCGATCTCGTCGATCTCCCTCTGCATGTAGCGAATGATTTTGTCCTGGAGCGGCGCCAGTTTGCCGTACCAACTGAGCATGCCCTGGTAGCTGGCGACCAGCATGTCCAGGCGGATGAGTTGCCATTTTGCGATACACTCAGGCTCTTTGATATTCGCAAACGGATCGCATCGGAAGCTTCGTTTGCCATCCGGATCGATCTGACAAAACTCACAATCTTTGCATTGAATCATTATTCGGTCCCAAATCTATATAGGCCGGAACTGACCGCCGCCATTCAGGCGACTTGTCAGATCTCGGCCTGTGTTAACAGGGCATCCTATATTTTTGCCCTGGCGGAACAAATTTTGTTTGCATTCCAGCCTTTTTATAATAGCATACAATATTAGTATCCAAAAGTTCTTTAGGAAAAGTTTTTCGATTGTTTGTGGAGAATTAGATGGCAAAATCGCGACGCAGGCGCAAAGTGGGCAGCAAGAAAAGACGTGCCCGCTGGAAGATCCGGCACAAAATAAGCTAAGCGCCGGACGGCATATATTGAAACTTGAGCGATATGTGGGCGGATGGTCTCCGTCACGTGTAAGCTCAAGGTGCACCATAATAATATAGCCGAAGGCTTCAAGTGTTTCAATTGCGGTACGGGCCATATCGGAACC
>CAYZAH010000298.1:0-5733 GCA_964475805.1 uncultured Pirellulales bacterium
CCGGCCGCGGGCATCCGCCCGCTGGATATGCCGGAGAGCGGCACTCCCATCCGGAGCGTCCCCCAGCACTTCAATGCCGGCGTCTTTCGCGAGAATCGCCTGGAGACCTTCGCGGACGACGGGGCTGAATCCGATCATCAGGACTCCGAGTGATTGGGAGTTGCGTTCCTTGTCGTTCATCGTGGAACACCTCCTTCGGTAGACCTTCCGCCACCTTTATAGTACACCATTGTCCACCAATACGGTACCATTTTACACCCCCCTTGTTCGACAGTGTCAACAGATTGTGGTTACCACCCCAAAGGCCGAATTACCGCACTATCATACCCCCACTGCCCCTCCCGGAGAGGTTTGTGGCAGGGAGCTACCAGGTAAATACTGGTAGTAGTGGTTGAACTATACGCTGTTCACGTTTGAAGGTGACCGGCAGATTGGCACAGAACTATGCGTCTGTTATTTGGTTGGCAGGTACTCCTGATAACGGACCGCCATTTAGTGTTTAGAAAAAAGGAGGGATATGTTTGAGCTGTTTCATTGGCAGGCACCTCCACAATTTCAGGTAGTGGGATTTTCTGCCATTTTAAGGTTAGCGAAAAGGAGAAAGATATGTTTAAGTTATCCAAAATAAACATACTGGCAGTACTGCTAGCACTCATTGTAGGTATAGTGCTGCTGGCCAGTTGTACCGGAAAAACAGCGACTGCGGTGACAGTTGCCGCAACCACAACCACACAGACGACTGCGGCATCGACAGAGCCGGCGGCGGGATCGATTTCCGTCACTCCAACCGAGGCCTATAACCCGATACGGACGCAGCACACTCTTACGGCCCAGGTAAAGGATGCGAACGGCGCTCTGGTATCAGGAGCTACCGTTGAGTGGATACTCAACCGCGCTCCGGGGGCTGTTGGCGATATCGTCTCTCTGGGCGGGAGTGATCCGCACAAGATAGACAATACCTATGCCACTGTCAAGACCGACAGTAACGGGGAGGCCAAACTCACCATCACCTCCACGCGCGCAGGCGATACAGATATCACGGCCTATGTGCCGGGTATCAGTAACCCTGCCGTTCACAAGCAGTTTGTGGTGAAACACTGGCTGGACCTTACCGCCATTTTCCCGGATGATGCAATAAATGCAGCCGGGACCACGCACCTGCTGACCGTGCAGACGGTGAAAGTCAGCGACGGAACGCCGGTTGGTAATGTGCCGGTAAACTTCACGATCACCGGGAATGATCCCAAGGCCACTTTCAAAGATTCAAACCCGGCATCCACTACGTATACTGTCGAAACCGATCCGTATGGATTTGCCTTCGCAACACTTCAGCAAACCGTACCGGCACAGGGCACCAACACCGTTAAAATTGATGTCCTGACTCCGTCCAACCCGGCTTTCGTGCTGCTCACCAGAGACGTAACCAAGCAATGGCAGTCAACGGAACTGGGTGTCACCAAGGTCGGGCCTGACCAGATCGGGATGCTCGAACAGGCGACGTATACCATAGTTGTAAATAACACCGGAGAGCTGACAGCTACCGGCGTGGTCCTGACCGACACGATCCCGACGGGCATGAGCTACGTGAGTTCCAACCCCGCCGGAACAGTATCGGGAAGCACCGTCAGCTGGAACGTCGGGTCCTTGAATAAAGCAGACTCGCGCACGTATTCCCTCGTGCTTCGAGGGACCCAGGCGGGCCTGTGGACTAACACGGTGGTGGCTACCTCTGAAGAGGTCGGAACAGCCACTGCTCAGGCAACTACACGAGTGATCCCGCCCCCCGAGGTGACGATCACGAAGACAGGCCCATCGGGCGTCTTCGTTGACTTCACGAGAGCTTATACCTTGACCGTGACCAATACCGGGTCGGTGGCGCTTACCGATGTCGTTGTCACGGACTACCTGCCCTCGCTTCTAAGCTACTCGAGCTCTAACCGGGCAAGTACCGTTACCGGGAACCAGATCAGCTGGAACCTGGGCACCTTGAACATAGGAGAGACGAAGAGCATCGTTGCTATCCTGGGTGGCGTGAATTCAGGCATGGCGGTCAATACCGCTACAGTGACCACACACGAGGGCGCTACCGCAACGGATAGTCTTGCGATCACGGTATTGAGTGCTCCCGGCGCCCACATGTCGCTTATCGATAGCGATGACCCCGTGGCAGTGGGCGACACGCTTACGTATACCATCGGAGTGCTCAACCAGAGTGGAACCAATGACATTCATAACATGATGATCGTTGGTTTGTTACCGAGCGAGATGGTCTTCGTGAGTGCGGATGGACCTACCACGTTCACGGTTGTCGGCCAGGAGATCCACTTTGGGTCAGTGGCAACGATGGTACCAGGTCAGACCGTTGAATTCCATATCACGGTTAGGACGACTGCGGCAGCTTCCGCGGTGTTCAATGCCACCATGACGTGGGATGAATTCGGAGAACCGATCGTTGCCCAGGAAGGCACCACGATCTTCAGACCGCAGCAGTAAAGCATACTCTAAAGAAGGGTGTGCTGCCCGAAAGCAGCACACCCTTCTTCCTTTTACCGGTCCCTCTTACCGGTCCCTCGGGCGGGTTGAGGAAAAAATAGGGTACTCAACATGAAATGGGACCAAACATTATGCCAGGAAAATTTGAGATATACAAGGACAAATCCGGGAAGTTCCGGTGGCGGCTTGCCACGGCAAGCGGACGAGTCATTGGGCGGTCGGGCGGAAGCTACCCTACCACGGTACATTCAACGAGGGCTGTCCGGGGTTACTCTACCCATTATCAACGGCAGATAGACGATATCATGACCCGATACCTGTGCAACGCCGGGCGGCAATCCGCTCTATTGACATGGTAAAAGGAGAAACCCGAATGGGCACTAAAGAAAACGAAATTCAGCCTTCAGGCAAAGTGAAAATATCCCGATGGCACTGGCCCATCCTGATGTTAGGATTAGCGTTAATTGCCGGTAGCGTCATCGGCGCTGTGATCACGTAAAGGGACCGGTGGTTCATCGATGAAAAACCGTCCAACAGGCAAAGAGAGGAGGTTGAAATGTTAGGAATATTACTGGTAGTGGGTATTATCCTGCTGGTTTTATGGGTACTGGGATTTTCCATCGGCTTTTTGGCCGGCCCGATCCTGTGGATTCTGCTTATCATTGCCATCGTGCTGGTGATCAGCTGGCTGATACCGCGAGCCCGACGCAGGCATTAGCCCGTATCCGCGGGTAGCGAAGCCGAACGGGAAAACCTTGGACCAAATAAATCAGGGAGATTTGGACATGACGCGAAAAACACGAAGTGACAAAACGGTGGGCAAGATAGAAAAAGACCTGGGTCTGTCTACCGGCGCAATCAGAAATAAAGATGGCCGGGATACCAGGTCAGACAAAAAACTGGGGACCATCCGGAAAGAGCAAACCACGTAACGGAAGGGATACCCGGACACACCTGACAAAACCCAGCTTTGGCGACCAAGTTCACCGGCAGTCGTGCCGGCAGGCCGCCGGAGGGAAAACAAGGAGGAGAACAATGGGTAGCAAATCGACAAGGTTCGTGCCCAGCAACAGGCTGGCACAATACGATGTGGTCAACAACCAGGGCGAAGACATGGGGCAGGTGCAGACCTTCGTGGTAGACATGCGCGCCGGCCTGATCGCCTTCGCGCTCGTCTCTTTCCGGGGCGTCCTCGGCTTCAACGACAAGTGGTTCGCCCTGCCCTGGGCCGCCTTAGAGTGGGACACGGACAAGCTGAGGTTCATCCTGGATATGTCCGAAGACGTCCTCAAAGAGGCCCCGGGCATGGACAAGGACAAGTGGCTGGAAGCGATCGACACGTGGCAGGACGAGCAAGACCTGGAACTGCTGGAACGCTATTATACCACGCTCGGGTATGAGTCCTATCTGGGCATCGTCCAGGCGACCATCGTGAAACGAGGGAGCCGCAAGGTGGATGCCAAGTTCGAGATCAGCAAGGATGTTGCCGGCGAATTCCGGTTCAAGCTGGTCGCCGTCAACGGAGAATGCATCGCCGTCTCGCAGGGCTATACCACCAAGGACAATGCTCTGATCGGTATCGCCACGGTCAGACAGAATGCGGCGGACGCCGTGGTGGAAGACCCCACGGTTGCTGAAAAACAACCTGTCTAGCCATAAAGCTACAAATCCCAGTGAGCCGGTGCCCACGGCACCGGCTCACTGGGTCTATTAGACCGGCGCCAGCCATTGGAATGTACCCGATGCGCCAAGAATAGATACAGGAAAGGCTAAGCAGCATGACCATAAGAGCGTATTTGTTGCTTGATATTGTAGACGGAAGATCCGAAAACGTGCTCCGGATGCTTTCGCTCCAATCAGGGATAGTATTTGCCGACCGACTCGGTGATCGTCCCGATATCATCGCCATCATCGAAGCATCAGACAGACGAGCGCTGGCAGAAGTGCTGATGACGATTTTAGGTTTTGTAGATGGCATGGTTAAAGATCTGCGACTACTCGTGTCACAAGATAATGTAACTTCACTCGATCATTCCGCACTTGGATGCGCAAGATTTCGGGATCAATCGCACAGGCGGTCCATGATGCGGGAATACCCGGGAGTAACAAATGCAAAGTGAATCAGAGATTTTAGCGGCAGGCAACACGCCACTAACTTGTTATCCCGGGATGGAACCACAGGCCGCACGCCAATTTCTTGCCAGGTTACTTTTACAGAATAGCGCTGGAAATAGCCCGAGTATAACAACCAGTTATCCAGAAGGGCCATCGCGCAAAAGATAGGGACATCCTGGGCAACGATAAATGAATCACTCACATGGATGCAAGAAAACGGGGCCATTATTATCGACCGGAACCGGTTAACGGTAAAAAGGGAAATAATGAACCAGATTGCTGTCATCGAATGATCTCACTCCCAGAGACCGCAGTGTCAAGAAACTGCGGACCGCCTATTCGTTTTCCCCGGCATGATGGGGCTTCTGCGCCCAGAGTTTCTCAAGCAACTATCAACCTGTTGATAGCCGATCTGGCCAGCGAAGACGGGATAGTGCGTGTGAAGTCCCGCCAACAGCTCGTAGCCTTTAAAAAATGTTCCGTGGCTCCTCTGATCAAAGCATTGTCTGATACACGCGACCAGGTTCGTTGGGAAGCAGCCAAAGCTTTAAGCCAGATCGGTAACTATAAGGCAATCCAGGCACTATTAAAATCTTTGATGGATGAGATATTCGAGGTTCGCTGGCTGGCTGCCGCGGGACTGATCCGGATAGGGCGCAGAGCGATAGTTCCGCTCCTGAGGAAGTTGGTCAATAATTCGAATTCATATTGGCTGCGTGAAGGCAGCCATCACGTGCTTCATGACATGAATACAAAGAATATTACCGGAATATTACGACCGGTGTTACTGGCACTAGAGGGAAGTGATTCACCGTTACAAGCACCTTTGGCAGCCAGGTCTGCACTGCATACGATAACAAAGGCTGGATCCCATAAATAAATGTGCTCCTTCAACTCGCAGCTTGATCAGCCCGAACCGGGACCTTGAGTATTTTGAACATGCAAAATAACATCAGTTCCCCAAAATTTGGGACGGTTGTTTCTGTACGCGGCAGTGTCGTAGATATCCATTTTGATGCACACCTTCCGCCCATCTATACACTGCTGCACGCGAAGGAAGGGACAATCACCATTGAAGTTTTGGCACAACTCGACACGCAAACTGTACGTGGGATCGCGTTGACA
>CAYZAH010000299.1:0-3856 GCA_964475805.1 uncultured Pirellulales bacterium
CGGGTTTTTCGCTTTGGAGGCTGCCGGCAGGACCGGGACTGTCTGTCTTGCGCCGTTTGGAAGGCTGACTGTCCCCTTTTCTGGCCCGGTTTTGATTTTCTTTGAGTCCCGGGCCGCTTCGTGGTTTAATGCCGTCATGGCAGGATTACCCCCCAATTCAGCGGATATTGACAAATGGCTCAAGCTAATCCGAGCCGACGGCGTTGGTCCAGCTACGTTCGCCAGGATTCTCAAACGTTTCGGCTCGCCCGACCGCGCCCTCGGGGCTTCGGTCAGCGAGTTAGCTAAGGTCCAGGGCATCGGCTTCAAGACGGCTGAGCGGATCGCCTCCACGCGGGACAAATTCGACGCCGCCGGAGAGCTGGAATTGGCCCGCAAGCTCGGCGTGTGGATCGTCCATTTCGATGATCCGCGTTATCCGCCCATGCTCAAACGCATTTACGATCCGCCGCCCGTTCTTTACGTCAAAGGTACTCTCACACGCGACGACAACCTGGCGATTTCCATCGTCGGCTCGCGTCATTGCAGCCTGTACGGCCAGGAGCAATCCTCTCGATTCGCCCACCTGCTGGCCTCGGCGGGTTTTACTATTTGCTCGGGCATGGCGCGAGGCATCGACACCTCCGCCCACCAGGGGGCGCTCTCGGCCGGCGGACGGACCATCGCCGTTCAGGGTTGCGGGTTGGCGAACGTATTTCCGCCGGAGAACGAAAAGCTCTTCGGGCTGATCGCGGAATCCGGCGCGTGCGTGAGCGAGCTGCCGCTTCGGTACGAGCCGTTGGCCGTGAATTTCCCGCCGCGAAACAGGATCATCGCGGGCCTCTCGCTCGGGACCATCGTGATCGAGGCCGCCCCGCGCTCGGGGGCGCTGATTACGGCCAAGGCGGCGCTGGATTACAACCGTGAGGTGATGGCCGTGCCGGGTAAGATTGACTCGCCGCTGAGTAGGGGGGCGCATCAGTTAATCAAAGAGGGGGCCAGGCTGATCGAGTCCGTCGAGGACGTCATGGATGCGCTCGGGCATATCGGCGAGCAATTACAGGAGCACGTCACAACAGCCGCGGCGCGGGCCACGGAGGCCGCGGAGCAGTCCTTGTTCGACGTGAGTCAACTGAAGTTGAGCGGTGACGAGAAAAAGGTCTTCGATTGCTTAGATACCGAGCCTGTGCATATCGAGCAGATTATCGCCGAGAGCGGCTTGGCGCCGGGAAGTGTCAACGCCTCCTTGATCTCGCTGCGTCTAAAGGGTCTAATAAAGCAGTTGCCAGGCAGTCTTTTTGCCAAACGTTAGGATAAGTACTCTTACCAAAGGATTGGATAATGACGGAGCAGACGCCCCTTTATAATCAGCATGTTCGACTGACCGACAAATCGCACATCGTTCCATTTGCCGGATATTTTATGCCCTTGTGGTATTCATCCATCGCCGCTGAGCACGCGGCGGTGCGCCAAGCCGCCGGGATGTTCGATTGCACTCACATGGGCGTATTGGGGATTTCCGGGGCGGGCGCTACTGAGTTCTTGAATGAGCTGACGACGAACAACGTCGCGACTCTCAAGGCCGGACACGCGCGGTATTCGTATGTTCTCGACGCAGCCGGGTCGGTTCTTGATGACGTTATCGTCTATCGCAAAGGCGAGGAGGAATTCATTCTCGTCGTCAATGCGGCGAACAATACGAAGATCCAAAACTGGATCGACGCACTATTGAATGGCGAAGTCTCCGTCGATCCGGATGATCCTGACAGAGGAATCTCGGGCAAACCCGACGTGCGAGATTTGCGAGCCGCAGACAGCAAAGATGATCGCAAAGTGGACGTCGCGCTGCAAGGCCCGAAGTCGCTGGATATTCTTTCCGCCCTGGTTCCGGATAAGAAGACACAATCGCAGATGGCGGATTTGAAGCCGTTTACATTCATGGAAGTGGATATCAAGGGTATCCCTTGTCTCCTTTCGCGTACCGGCTACACGGGCGCTGCGATTGGGTTTGAATTGCTCGTGCATCCGGCGAAGGCCTCGTCGCTTTGGGAGACGCTTCTCGAAGCGGGTCGCCCGACGGGCTTATTGCCGTGCGGCCTGGGTGCTCGCGATAGCCTGAGAATCGAGGCGGGCCTTCCCCTCTACGGGCATGAGTTGGCAGGCGAGTTCAACATTTCACCGTTCGAGGCCGGGTACGGCTGGGCGGTCAAGCTGGAAAAGGAGTTCTTCATCGGCAAGGCCGCGATGGAACGGGTCGCAAAAGAACAAGATATGAAAGTCGTCAGGGTGGAACTGCCGGGGACGAAAGGAACGCGACCGGTTCGGCCCAGCGACGGGGTCCTGGACGAGAATGGGCGGAGCATCGGCTGGGTGCTGAGTTGTGCCATGATCGGTGAAAAACAAATTGCGCTTGTTTATGTGGACGCCGGGCCGGCAAAAGAAGATAATGTCGTCGGGCTGTACTACCTGGCAAGGAGTCCGCGTCAAATCCAGCAGGGCAGGAAAGAACGGATCGAGAAAGGCGAGCTTCTGAAGCCTGATCTGACGGGCAAGGTCGTCAGTCGATTTGCGAAATTTTGAATGGAGACAATGACATGGTTGTTGAGGGATTGTTGTATACGAAAGATCATGAATGGGCGAAGATCGACGGCGACGTCGCGACGGTTGGGATCACGGACTACGCTCAGGAGATGTTGGGCGAGCTTGTCTTTGTGGAATTGCCTCCCGTCGGGAAGGAATACGCTAGCCACGAAGAGATGGCCGTGGTGGAGAGCACGAAGACAGCCAGCGACGTCTATTCACCGGTGGCCGGCGAGGTGGTCGAAGTCAACGACGATCTTGAGTCACAGCCGGAGTTGGTGAATCAGGATTGTTACAAAGCGGGCTGGATTTGCAAGCTAAAGGTGACGGATAAGAAATCCGTCGAGGGTTTGATGGACTCGAAGCAGTACGAGGAGTATCTTAAAGGATTGTAGTGCGGCGTCACAACAAAAACTGTGAGAATGTCATTGCGAGCAGAGCGAAGCAATCTCAAAACCTTGCGCGACCCAACGATTGAGATTGCTTCGTCGCTCCACTCCTCGCAATGACATTTTCCCTATTTAAGCCGTGACAAAGCTACTGAATGGAACTGAAATATCGAATATCGAACTCCGAATATCGAATGTAGAAGGTTTCGGGATGGGAACCGACTTCCAAGCCGTTCACTTCCACATTCGACATTCATCATTCGATATTCATTATTCTCTTTTTACCGAGAATCAAGATGCCTTTCATATCGAATACGCCACAACAGCAAGAGCAGATGCTTGCTGAAATCGGTTTGACAATGGACGGACTGTTCGGCGACGTTCCCGAAGAGCTTGTGGCCGGGAGTTTCAATTTGCCGCCCGGCTTGAGCGAGCAGGGCGTCCGAAACAGGCTCACCGAATTGGCCGAAAAGAACGCCACGAATCTCACGTGTTTCCTGGGCGGCGGCTTCTACGATCATTTCGTCCCCGCCGCGGTTCGTGCTCTTATTTCGCGGAGTGAGTTCTATACGGCTTATACGCCTTATCAGCCCGAGCTTTCCCAGGGGACCTTGCAGGCGATCTACGAGTACCAGTCGATAATCTGTCGCCTGACGGAGATGGAGGTGTCGAACGCTTCGCTATACGACGGCGGGACCGCTCTGTACGAGGCAATGATGATGGCCCTTCGCATTACGGGCCGCAACAAGGTCATCATCGACGACAGCGTCAACCCGATTTACCGCGTCATGATTAACTCCTACACGCAGAACCTCAAGATCGATCTCGAACAGACCCGCTGTGAAGAGGGCCTGGCCAACCGCGAGGAGATACTGGAAAGGCTTGACGACAAGACGGCGGCGGTGATC
>CAYZAH010000299.1:3956-5715 GCA_964475805.1 uncultured Pirellulales bacterium
CGCGAGCAGCACATTCGCCGAGCCAAGGCGACCTCGAACATCTGCTCGAACGAAGCCCTCTGTGCATTGACGGCGCTCGTTTATCTGTCCCTGCTGGGCAAGGAGGGCTTGAAAGAAACGGCGGAGCTTTGCATGAACAAGGCGAACTACGCCTACAAACGACTGACGGCCATACCCGGTGTGGAGCCGCACTTTCGGAGGAAATGGTTTTTCAATGAATTTGTGCTGGACTTGCCCTGTGAGGCGGCGGACGTGATCGCCAAGCTGATCGAGAAGGGCTTTGCCGCCGGCTTTCCCCTGAGCCGTTATTACGAAGGCATGGAGAACTCCATTTTGATTTGTGTCACCGAGAAAAGAACCAAGCAGGAAATCGGCATGCTGGCCGAAGCGTTGGAGAGTGTTTTGTGAAACTGATTTTCGAGAAGAGTGTGCCCGGCCGCAGAGCGGTTCAAACGGGTCCGAGTGACGTGCCGAGGCTGAACGTCAAGAAGAGTCTGCTGCGCCAAAAGCCCGCCCGGCTGCCCGAGCTTAGCGAGCTTGACGTCGTGAGACACTTCACCGAGCTGTCGCGCCGCAACTTTGGCGTGGACAGCAATTTCTACCCGCTCGGCTCGTGCACGATGAAATATAATCCGAAGGTTGCAGAGCTAATCGCCTCTTACCCCGGCTTTGCCGACTTGCATCCTCTTTTGCCTCAACTGAGAATGGGTGGGATGCTCACCCAGGGCGCGTTGCGCGTCCTCCACGAGATGGATCTTTTGTTGCGTGAGATCACCGGTATGGCGGGATTCACGATGCAGCCTTTAGCCGGAGCGCATGGGGAACTGACCGGCATGATGATTATGGCGGCTTACCACCGCCAGCGAGGCAACAAGAAAACGACCGTCCTTATTCCCGACAGCGCCCACGGCACGAACCCCGCCAGTGCGGCTATTGCCGGCTACAGCGTGGTCTCCGTACCCAGTAACAAGGACGGCGTCATGGACGTGGACGCGGTCAAGCAGCATCTCAACGACGAGATCGCCGGATTGATGCTGACCTGCCCGAATACGCTTGGCCTGTTCAATCCGCACGTGAAGGAGATTTGCGAGCTGATCCATAGCGTGGACGGCCTGGCGTATTACGACGGCGCCAATCTGAACGCGATCGTCGGCAAGGCCCGGCCGGGAGATTTCGGTTTCGATATCGTGCACGTGAATTTGCACAAGACCTTCGCGACGCCGCACGGGGGCGGCGGGCCGGGTGCGGGCCCCGTGGGCGTGACGGAAAAACTCGTGCCATTCTTGCCAGTCTCCGTGGTCGTCAAGAGGAATGACGGCACGTATGTGTTGGAGTACGACCGGCCCGAATCCATCGGGTACATCGCGCCGTTCTACGGCAATTTCGGCATTGTGCTGAGGGCTTACGTCTATGTCCTGATGCTCGGCAAAGAAGGGCTTCGCCGGGTTGCTGAGAATGCGGTTCTCAACGCCAACTACGTCAAAGCCAAGCTCAAGGGCCATTACAGGCTGGCCTACGACGCGCTCTGCAAGCACGAGTGCGTCTTCAGTGTCTCGGACACGATGACCCGTAATGAGGTCCACGCTATAGACGTCGCAAAGGCCCTCATCGACAGGGGATTTCACCCACCGACCGTGTACTTCCCGGCCATTGTCAAAGAGGCGATGATGATCGAGCCGACCGAGACCGAGAGCAAGGAAACCCTCGACGCCTTCGTCGACGCGATGATAGAGATTGCCGAACAGGCCGAAAAAGCGCC
>CAYZAH010000300.1:0-5681 GCA_964475805.1 uncultured Pirellulales bacterium
GAACGATTTTGATAGCTCACAAAAGGAGAAGATAGCTTATTTCAAGCACAACGGTTTCTACATGGAAGGCCTTAGCGACCTTGACTTTGCTACCATGGGCCAGGGAGCGAGAGGCTACGTGCAGCGATTGTACGAGGCATTGGCAAAAGGACGGAGGGGGCACAACATCACACCACAAGAACTGGAGCAGCTTGAGATAAGCTTCCTCGTCGATGAACAGATTGCCAACATCAGTATTGGCGGGAACTCGCGAAAGTTCTGGAAGCAGATGCTTGATTTGGGAGCTTCTTCGGCCCATCCGGAGAAATATATCACCAAAGGCGGCAAGGCACTTTACTGCGTGGAGCATTTGGGCGTGCGCGGCGCAGCGTTGTTACCTGGAGAAAATCCGAAAGCCATGTCTTTTGATACGTGGCTGCGTTACGCTGGGCAGGAGGTTGGGCCTTTTACTTTGCAGTATTTGTACGGCGGCAGTTGCGACATGGATTACTTTTTGCGTCACACGTTCGAAAAGAAACAAGAAGCGCTGAAGACGGTAATGCAGGCGATCAAGTATCTCGAGCGTCAGGCGTGGATGCTCGAGCAGGCCCATTCCAATGCTGCGAACCTGCCGGACGGGCTTGTATTCCGTTCGAAGCATGCAGATGGTTTGATAGTGAAAGCCCAGGCCATCAGGAAGTTCTGTGCAGATGCAATAGACCAGATGGTATGGAGATCGGAGGACAGGTTTCAGAAATTTAGAGAGGGCGCCTTTGAAAAGTCAGCAGATACGTGCATGAGCGCTCATTTCTTATCTATCCGTCTCGGGTGCGAGCTCCTTTGGCGTTTGGATGACGGGGACCTCACGACCAATCAGGCGGTGGTTTTGGACGAGATCGCGTACGACCTAAAGACCGTTCACTATAAGCGTTACATCCACGGCCGGCCGAACTGGTATGAAACGCACGACAAGACCATCGTCGGCGAGACTTTGCAGTTTCTGAAAGACTATGAGACGAAGAAGAGGCAGGACAAAGCGGAGAAACTCCTGGCGAAGGCCGGCATTCTGAGGCCCAAGGACGAAATGCTTTCAACGATTGAGCTTGGTCCCATTCCACCGCCGCCGGTGGTTGTGCTGGAATTAAACGAAGACGTCAAGATGGAGCCGGAGGAACCCGAACCCGGCGAGACCGTGACATTCACAATCGAAGGCAAGCTGCATGGTATCCTGGATGAAAAGCCGAATTGGGATATCGTTTGGGATAGCAACGAGCATAGGGCGGCAATAGAACAGATCGGTATATGGTCGTGGCTTGCATCCGTTCGGCGAATGGAGATATCACATCTATTTAAGACCGATGCCGAGAATCTAACGAAGACCGGAGATGCGTATACTTATGTTTCTCCCTATGAGATCGAGGAAATCATCGAGGAGCTTGAGATTTGCGAGGATGAGGTTATTGAAAACAGTAAGAAGTTGGGCCTTAACCCGCCGAAACTTGAGACTGGTCGATTCAAGCCGCACTTACAGCCACAGCCGACCCTTGGCACGCTGAATTTTTACATGTTGGCGCTGGAAAAAACGATGAAGGAAACGCAGGCGGTATTGCGTACCGTGACTTCCGAGTCGCACGCGATGCTTGAGATTGTACGGGACGGCAGAAAAACAGACGCTCTTTCGCCTCGTTTGGAGAGGAACATCGAGATACTCAATGAAATAAATACGGATGCGAAAAGAACTCTGGACACAATCGAAAGTGGGTACGAAACGTTCAATCAATATAAAGGTTATGTCGAATCGGCTCAGAAGATTAAAGACGGTGATTTCTGGGAGACGGCAAACAAGTTGAGAGACCTTGAGGTGTATCTTGAGAAGGTTGCCGACCAGACTGAAGAATCCGTATGGGATGCGACGAGGCTTTATAACGGGTTGGACCGCAACGTAAAGGAATTTCTCGCTCAGGTGAATTTCCAGGACAGCAAGGGAGAGCATGCGGATCTCTTCAACAGCATGAAAAAGAGAACGCTCGCCTGGGCCAAGGAGAGGAAATCGATCCGCGTGGAGAAACTTCCCGAGCTGCAGGAACGGATCAAATGGACAAATCGAGGCGCCTGGGCGGCGTGCGCTGCGAAGTGGGCTTCACGTCTGATCGCGATTGGGAAGGATTACAAGAAAGCTCATGACGCGATTCAGACCTCGGATTTAAGCAGTCAGACCTCAAACGCGGTTGTGGCACTTACCGTGGTTGGTTCTGTTATTACCAATTTTGCAGATAAAATTCCCATCCCGGCGTTACAGGGCGCGATTAAGGACTATTTTTCTCTTTTTACCAAAGCGCCGGAATGGAGCACCGCATTTGACAGTTTGATGCGCTATCGTTATCAGGGGCAGGGTTATGACGTGAGGTCTGTCCTTCTACCTGCCGCTTATGAGACGCTGATCTTTCAAAGCCCGACGAAACTGAGTCCCGATCAATTCTACCGGTTCAATGGTCCATTCGGCAAATACAATACCAAGCTCATCGTATTTGGGCATCCGGTGCCGGATCCGAATGATAAAGAAAAGATGCTCAAAGGAGATAAGCGGTATATCAGCTTTAAGAAAGATCAACTCTGGCTGATCTGGGACAAGACCAACGAGAACGGCTATATCAAGCTTGACTCGGAGCTTTTTAGAAAGGCGTCGCTGTATTCGGCGTTTTTCCGCCGGGTAGAGAACCGGCATATTTACGGCACGGAACTTCACGACTTCATCACAAAGGGAAAATATGAAGGCGGATATTTCGACTTTATCACCAGAGAAGCCGTGGTGGGGGGGACGTTTGTCGGCAGCGACATGACGGTGGAACAGCTTCGGTTTAAGGCCGAAAATATTCGGCGCATGTCGGCGGTGAAGGATTACCTGGCCATCGTTGCCGGCAAGGGCAGTTTCTCGCCTGACGAAGTGCGTCATTTTTACGCTATGCTGGACCGCTCTGCACGTCTTCTGGCGCAAAACGGCTTTCTCATGACCGATCATGATATCAAGGAGATCATGGACAAGGTCCGGCCGCAGATAGAGTCAAAGAGTACATTCGCCGAGATCGTGAAGAAGCTCCCTGCATTCAAAAAAGGCTTCGGCGCCGAAGTCGTGAAGAAAGGAGAGGACATTAGCAAGGCTCTCGACCTCCGCGCGAAGGGTGTCGAAATCTATCATTCGCTTTCCGCTGTTGAACAAAATAATCTCGATGCCGCCATAATCGAGCTGATAGAGAGAAAGAAGAAGCTGCGCCGTGAGGCTCGCGAACAGTTCTGGACGGATAAGACGGATGGCGTTGCCGCGGGATTAAAGCTCGATGAGATAAGAATCGCAGTCGATCATACGATGTTAGATCAGGCCGAGACAGCCACCGGCGGCAGCATCTTCACTCCCGACAGTAACGAGTTCACATTGACTTGGCAGGCACAGCTACCAGAGAAGGCCGCAGGAAATGCTTCCTATATGTGTAAGGTTTCACTGATCGGTTTCGAAAAGACAAGAGATTCGGTGAGCTTGCCCTTCAAGATAAAGGAAGAACCCAAAACGAGACTACCCCAAAAACCTGAAGTGGCCGGCTCTGTTACTCCGCCAAGCGGTGTCTCCGCTTCTAAACCGGGTAAACCTGCTTTTCCGCAAGCACCACCGGAACCCGTGCCGCATATTCCGGCGGGTGCAAAAAAACATGAAACTCGCGATCGGGAGTGGTATACGCTTGACGGTAAACCAGTCGGACTAGAGAGAGTATGGCGGGATGAAAATAGAACGATCTTAGTGAGCGAACAACTTTACGGCGAAGAGAGTTACTATAAGAAATATTATCCGAACGGACAATTAGAGAGTTATCATTGCTTCAAAAATGGCAAGCAACACGGAATCGAAGAATACTATCATGAGAGTGGACAGAAGTATCATGAAGAAATCTATGTCGACGGGAATAGCGTAGCGGCCAAGGACTGGGATGGGGACGGGACCCTCAGAGGGGAGGCGATATATGGCAATCCTGCCTGGTCCAAAGGTTACTATCGAAACGGTAATCCTGAGAGCGAGATCACTAGAAGTTGGGATGCCAATGAAGTAGAGCATAGTTATGAAATCCACTGGCACGAAAACGGACAGAAGTCGTATGAATGCTCAAGGATTGATGACCATATGCACGGGAAGTTCACAGGCTGGAACAGCGAGGGGCAAACGATTAGAGAATGCTCATACAACATGGGCAAACTCCATGGTACTGACAAGGCCTGGTACGATAACGGCAAGCAAAGGTGGGTGATGGGATATAAGAATGGAGAACTTCACGGAAAGGAGACGGAGTGGGACGAAGACGGACATAAGGTTCGCGAGGCAGGCTATAAGGACGGTAAACTTCATGGCACCCAGATCTTGTACGATACTAGAACTCATACGCCTGAACGCATAACCAATTATCAAAACGGAAAGATACATGGTCGCTACACGTACATCAATAGCAAGGGGATAGTTGTATATGAAGGCGATTATGTGAACGACAAAAAACAGGGAGAGCATATCTCTTACTGGTCTGCCGACGGCACAGTACGCAAGATCGAGGTGTTTGAGAACGGTAAGCTGGTTTCAATCAAGAAGTTCAAATAGGTTATACGATGAGAAAAGCATTTGCGATAGTCGCTTGCCATATCATTATGAGTGCTTGCAGTATGTCTGTCGGCGCTGCAGGTACACTCATTCCAGGACAGTCGACCAAGAAGGATGCAGATGGTCTGTACGGCGCACCGACCAGAGATATACTCACTCGTGTGCGCTATGAGTACACTCCTATCGAACCCGCCCATGAGCGCGTGTTTGTGACCTGTGATCCGGAAACGGAAACTGTGGTAGCCGTAAATCTCTGTTTCAAGAAAACACAGAATAGGGCAGACCTAATCAAGCAATACGGCCTAAAAGAGCCGGACCGGATATTCCTTGATGCCGATGACAAGCTGATCGAGTATTACTCTGCTGCGGGTGTTTCTTTGCACTACGACGGCAAGACAGATGCCTCATCTGTCTTCATGGTACGTTTTTTTGAAAAACAATTTCTGTCGGAGTGTTCCGACCCCCTAAAATCCGAAGTTAAGGAACGAGTTGATTTGACTCAGCAGCCTGGAGTGGTCATTTATACTCAAGATGTTATGAAAGAGATTGGGAATGCAAAGGCATCCCTGCCTATCAAAAGAGAACAGGCCGTATCCGAAGACGATCCTGATAAAAATGTCACTATTCAAAAAGCTAATCCATCGGAGTCTATTTCACCAAAGATGAAAGCGTCTGGAATCCATATCCAATGTCAAGGTGGTGCTGGACTTCAGATTTTGGAGGTTATAAGCAACTCACCGGCCGAGCGTGCCGGTCTACACAAAGGCGATCTCGTCCTGAAAGTTGGAAAGGTCTCCCTTGACCACAAAGGGGCTACTGTGGATCAATTCATTGATGCAATTGCTCACATGCCCGCGGATAAACCAATACTCTTTCTCATTGAACGGGACGGAAAGCGTTACGAGTTATTAATGATATTGCCGGAAAAACGACCCCAACCACAGGAAGATAAGGAATTAGAAAATGAAGCTATCGCTGAAAAACCTAAAGACAATCTTGATAAACCTCTGATAGGCCGACTTGCGACACATGAGGAAAAACCTGAAGCGCCCGTCCTTATTGAGAAAGA
>CAYZAH010000301.1:0-5677 GCA_964475805.1 uncultured Pirellulales bacterium
CGTGAAGTCGGATCGACCAATTAGAAACACAATGGAAGAATGGACGATGAAAGCTGCCCGTAAACTGATATGTGTCATATCACTCATTTTGAATTCCTCGATTTATGGAGAGCGGGCATTAGATTTTTCAACGCTCACGACTCCAATCATTTTTAGGGGCGATCTCAAATACGGATTTCGCGATCCGGCTGCACTTTACCATGACGGAAAATTCTACCTCTACTTCACTCTCTCGGAAACCTCGGGCGATGGCGGCTATTACAACATGACCGCCTATAGCGTGAGTTCCGATCTGGTCCACTGGACGTTTCCCAAGATCCTCACGCCGCGCGACCGGAATCTGAACTACAGCAGCCCCGGGAATATCATCCGCTATGACGACCAATGGATCATCTGCTTGCAGACGTATCCGACGCCCGATAAGGAAACATTCGGTACGAAGGACAGCCGGATATGGATCATGAGAAGTCACGATCTGAAGAATTGGTCCGAGCCGGAATTGCTTCGCGTGAAGGGCAACGACGTACCGCGAGAGCAAATGGAACGGATGATTGATCCTTATCTTTTGGAGGACGCGCGGGAAGAGGGGAAATGGTGGTGTTTCTACAAACAAAACGGCGTTAGCATGTCGTATTCGTACGATCTAACATCGTGGACCTACGTGGGCCGAGCGCAGGCCGGGGAGAATGTGACGGTCATTCGGCAGGGCGATGATTATGTGATGTTTCATTCTCCGAGCAACGGCATCGGAGTTAAACGTTCGAAAGATCCGAAATCCTGGGGACCGGACGTCCAGATTCTAACACTGGGGCAGAAAAACTGGCCCTGGGCGCAAGGTCGCCTGACCGCCGCTACGGTTGTCGATCTGACGAAAGAACCCACCATCGGTAAATATGTGATGTTCTTCCACGGATCATCGAAAGAAGGTCTGAAGGCACACCGTGCTCATGGAGCCGCAAGCCTGGCCATCGCCTGGAGCGATGACCTCGTGAACTGGACATGGCCAGGGAAAAATGAGCGATGAGGAAGCGGCCAATTCCTGTCCGATAAGGAGATTTTCCTTGACCTACGACGGCAGATTTGGTAAGGATTAAAAGAGTGAAGTATATCGGCTTTGTGTCTCGCGGCAGGTGGATTTCGGCCGCTCCGTGAGTACTTATTCAAGGCGTGCAAAGCGGGGCAGCCCAAAACCAACAGATCGCGTGCTTCAGAGGTGAGGTTGTAACTTCGGAAGCAGGAGATTCTATTTGGAGGTGAAAACGATGTGTGAGAAGCAATTCCTAAAACTTTTCCTTTGTCTGGTGGTAGTCGTGAGTTTTTCAGCGACCGTAACGAAGGGGGCTAATATCTTGTTTATCTCGGCATTCGACGGCAGTGAAGCGGGCGCGGACGATGAGCTTAAAGCCTTCATGGAAAGTCTCGGACATACGGTGACGTATTTTGATGATGACGAAGACGAAGCAGCCACGGAGGCCGCGGCGGCGGCCGCGGATTTGGTCTTCATTTCCGAATCAGTTGGCTCAGCCGGCGTCAGAGACGAAATCACCGAAGTGGAAGTCCCGATGATTATCAACGAGATGTGGGCCTGGGATGAGATGGGTCTGACGACCGGCGGCGGCGCGGACGAACTCGTGACCACCACGAACATTGAGATCGTGAATCCCAGCCACCCTCTGGCCGCAGGTCTCAGCGGGAGCGTAGCCTTTCTCACTGATACGACAAGCAGTCTGGGCGAATGCCGTCTCGGCAAAGGTGTCGCGGGCGATGGGGCCACGGTGATCGCAACAGCCACCCTGGCTGACGGCGAGACTTACGATGTTCTTTTTGTTTACGAGAAGGGGGCCGCTCTGCCAGTGGCTCCTACAGATGGCAGTCCGCAGGTTGCAGCGGACGTGCGGATTTGTTTCGGCTTTCACGAGTTCTGCGATCCTGTGTTGACTGACAATGCTTATGCACTGCTGGGAGCGGCCATTAAGTATGTGCTGGGTGCGAAACCTCAGGCCAGAAATCCTGAACCGGCGGATGGTTCCATGCACGAGGATACGTGGGCCAGTCTGAGCTGGGTGCCGGGAGATTTTGCCGTTTCGCACGATGTGTACGTTGGCGACACTTTCGACGACGTCGACAACGCCACCACGGACTCGCCCGAATACCGGGGCAACCAGACGTTGACGTTTTTTGTCGTCGGTTTTCCCGGCTACCCTTATCCGGACGGCCTCGTCCCGGGGACAACCTACTATTGGAGAATTGATGAGGTGAATCCGACGGACCCGAACAGTCCGTGGAAGGGTTACGTCTGGAGCTTCTCGATACCTCCGAAGAAGGCTTATAATCCCGTGCCGGCTAATGGCGCTGAGTCGATTGACATCAATATGGTCCTTAGTTGGACGGCCGGCTTCGGTGCGAAGCTGCACACCGTGTATTTTGCCGACAATTTCGACGATGCAAACGGCACCACCGGCGGGACCTCCCTCGGAACCGAAAGGTATAGTCCCGGCACGCTCGAACTCGCGAAGACCTACTACTGGCGCGTCGATGAGTTCGATGGGGCCGGCACGTACAAAGGCGACGTCTGGCGCTTCACGACGCAAGGGGCCGTTGGGAGCCCGAACCCCTCGGACGGCGCCGTCGACGTGAAGCAGACGCCGGTCCTCCGCTGGACCTCAGGGGCTTACGCCGCGTCGCACGAGGTCTATTTCGGCGACGACGAAGCCGCCGTGAGCAATGCGACGAAAGCCTCGCCGGAGTTCAAGGCAACCAAAGCGCTCGGCGACGAAAGCTACAGCCCGGGCACGTTAGCTTGGGAGACAACGTATTACTGGCGTATTGACGAAGTTAACGATACCCATCCCGACAGCCCGTGGCAGGGGAACGTTTGGAGCTTTACAACCGCCGACTTTGCCATCGTGGAGGACTTCGAGGATTACACCGACGACGACGCAGCCGGCGAGGCCATCTGGCAAGCCTGGATCGACGGCTTCGGGACCACGGATAACGGGTCCCAGGTCGGCTATCTGCTCCCGCCTTATGCCGAGCAGACCATCGTTCACGGCGGCGCCCAATCCATGCCTCTGGCGTACAACAATGCTAACGGCATAACACGTTCGGAAGCGACGCTCACGCTCACCGCCACACGGGATTGGACCGAGGAGGGCGTGGCGCAACTATCCCTGTGGTTCCGGGGTGCGGCCGACAACGCCGCCGAGCCGATGTACGTCGCGATCTCCAATAGCGCCGGCTCGCCCGCCGTGGTGTACCACGA
The DNA here is from genome assembly GCA_964475805.1 of uncultured Pirellulales bacterium. Classification (GTDB taxonomy): domain Bacteria; phylum Planctomycetota; class Phycisphaerae; order Sedimentisphaerales; family Anaerobacaceae; genus JAFGTG01. The sequence goes on from CAYZAH010000301.1 coordinate 3,263, forward strand.
CGACCCGAGCGCCGCGACGGTCGAGACCTGGACGGAATGGACCATACCATTACAAGCCCTTGCCGATCAGGGTATCAACCTGACCAACGTGAATAAGATCACCGTCGGCCTGGGCAATAAGGGCGGCGTAACAACGGCCGGCGGCTCGGGCACGGTATACTTCGACGACATCCGGCTGTACCGTCCGTAAGGGGAGCCGGATTGGATCCAAACGACTAAAGTGCCTGAAGTGAGCAGAAGCATGCGAGCGAACTTCTTAACTTTAGGCACTTTAGTCATTCTTAATTTTAGACACTCTAAATCACTATTTACCCCATTCCCTCTTGCTTTGCTGTTCCAAAGCCGGTTATACTTGGCGCACGATGTGCGATGGAATTCGGCATCCGGAAGGTTTTGGGGTTTGATTTTTGGTGTTTGGCATGAGTTGGCACGAACGGAGACAAGGCATCACCTTTTCGCTGTTCGTTCTCGGACTGGCGTGCACGATGGGTCTTGCTCCAACGTCTTGGTCGGCTGAAGATTCCAACGCCGTATCCCAGTCCGCCCTACAGGTCGGTCCGGAGTTCGTAGCCGAGAGTAACGACGTACCGGCTACGTCTCAAAAACCCCAGTGGCCCGGCTTCGCCTACGATCCCGCTCGAACCGGACAGAGTCCGTACAAAGGACCCCAAACCAACAAGTTGAAGTGGCAATTCACGTTGCCAAGCTGGGCCGGCAGCGTTGCCGTCGGCGCCGACGGGACAGCCTACGTGGGCACGGACGCTGGCGTGCTCTTCGCCCTGAACACCGATGGGACCGAAAAGTGGCGCTTCGAGATGCCGACGATCCAGATCACACCGCCTTCCGATTGGCCGGAATCTGAAAAGAAAGAGCTTCGGGAAAAGGGACTTAGAGTCAGTATTACTGACGTGGCTATAGGACCGAACGGAACGGTCTATTTCGGCCAGGCACTTCACCTGTGGAGAGGATCAACGACAGGGGGTTTTTCCGTGCCCGGATACAAAAGGAAGGTGTACGCCCTCGATCCCAACCGTGCGGTGAAATGGACTTTCGACGTCGATCAGCGGGACATTGCCACACACATCAGCATCGATCCGAACGGCACCATTTACTTTGGCACGGTCAAAGGCCAGTACGACCAGGCGGAATGTCATTTTTACGCCGTCAGTCCAACCGGTCGGAAAAAATGGTCCGTTCTGCTCAGCTCGTGGGGCACCCTCCTCTCGGCGGCGATTGGCAAAGACGGTACGATTTACGTTGGCGGCGACAAGCTCAGGGCGCTGGCCCCCCCGGATGGCTCCGTCAAATGGGAATACAACATTCAGACGACGACCAGCATCGCCGCTTCTCCGGCGGTCGGCCCGGACGGGACTATTTACGTGGGCACCAGGCCGGGGGTGAAGCAGGATAATTCCGAGCTGTTCGCCATCCATCCGGACGGCACGAAGAAATGGGAGCTGGCCGTGGGAATAATGGAGACGTCGCCGGCTATCGCAAACGATGGGACGATCTACATTACCTCGTGGGTACCCGACCACGCCCGCGCCGAACCGGGTATCAAGACGGGCCTGACCGCGATCACGCCGGATGGGCACGTGAAATGGTCCTACGAGACGAGGTTTCCCGACTGGCATTTCAACCCGGACCAGCGGGGTATGTCGTGGGGCAGCGACTCTTCGCCGATTGTCGGCTCGGACGGAATCGTCTATTTCGGAAGCGACGTGGGTCTCGTATATGCGTTGAACGCCGACGGGACCTTGAAGTGGACGTTCGGGGCCGGCGGCGAGTTCGACAACTGTCCTTCCATGGACGCCGAAGGGACCTTGTACATCTGCCACGCCGGTGGACCGGGCGAAATCTACGATGGACCGCTTCGATGTTACGCATTAAACGACAGTGGAACCGCCGTCGCGACGCGCCCCGTGTCGGTATCGAAATACGTTAGGATCGCACGGCTCGAAGTGGCATTGGAAAAAGCCGTCAGGGACGGCAACGAGCCGGAGGTCAAGGAGATCCAGACGCTCCTGGACCGCCTGCGCACCGTCGAGAAAACCCCCGCGAGTCCGAACGAAGAAAGCCCGGCCGCGATAAAGGACAAGATCAACACGCTCGAGAAGAACCTCGAGCAAGCAAAAACGGATGGCGATGAGGTTCGCGCGAAACAGATCCGGCAACAAATCGCACAATTGAAAGACAAGTTGAAACGCCCGATGACAGCCGTTCGCGCCGTAGCTATCGCCAGCGCCGACCCGCGCGTCAAAGACGCTTTGAAGGACGTCACCGAGATGCACGTCCGCGCGGAATACGCCGAGCAGTGGCATATATGGCGAGTGAATTTTTATGGCGGCGGGCGGTGCATCGTCTCCGCCTCGGTCGGCGACGATGGAAGTATCGTGGAAGTGGAATACCCGGATT
>CAYZAH010000302.1:0-5672 GCA_964475805.1 uncultured Pirellulales bacterium
TAGGAGGTTCCTGACCATGACGACGACCAGAAAACAGCTTACAGCCTGCGCCATTTTCATCGTTGCAGGTTTAATGTGTGCGCCCCGCACGAACGGTCAAATTGATCCCAAATCCATCGCGGGAGTCTGGCTTTTCGATGAGGGCTCGGGCACCGTCGCCGCGGACCACTCCGGGCACGGTTACGATGCCGATCTCAAAGGAAACCCTGCATGGGTGGAGGGCAAATTCCGTCACGCGCTTGAATTCGATGGTGCGAGTTATCTTGAGATCCGCAATTCGGCCGAGAACCTGGTATTTGGTGGAAGCGAGCCTTTCAGCATCACCGCCTGGGTAAAGAACCAGGGCGGGGGCACCGTCATGGGCAAGTTCAACGGCGGCGTCATAGGCGCCTACATCGTCTCAATCGGTGGAGGCGGCACAGTCTCATTTCACAGGGAAGTTGATCCCTGGTCGTTCGCCGGCACGATGACCCTGCCGGCCGATGACTTCGGGCACGTCGCGGTCACCTACGACGGCGCTACAATGAAGATCTACGTCAACGGGGAATTCGACGCCGAACAAGAGCGCGGTCCTCAGAATACGGACAGAGCAACTCCCGTTCTCATCGGCGCTCGGTTCACGAATAACGAACCCAGCGAATTCTTTAACGGCGTGCTCGACGAAGTGGCCCTCTTTAACGTCGCGCTTACTGAAAGGCAAATCAGGGACGTCATGTCCGGGCTCAGTTCTCCCAAGGCCTCCAATCCCACGCCGGAGGATGGGGCGCTCCATAAGGATACGTGGGTGACCTTGAGTTGGTGGCCGGGCGATTCCGCCGTCTCGCATGACGTCTACCTGGGCGACGATTTCAAGGCCGTTGATGAGGCGACGACGGATTCGGAATGGTTCCGGGGCAATGAGGCCGACCCGTTCTATCTGGCCGGCATTGCCGGGTTCCCCTATCCGGACGGCCTTGTGCCGGGGACAACGTACTATTGGCGCATCGATGAAGTCAATGATGCCAACCCGAGCAGCCCGTGGAAAGGTGACGTCTGGAGTTTCTCGATTCCCCCCAAAACGGCGTACAGCCCGGTTCCAGCCGACGGGGGCCAAATTGCGGACCTGGATGCCAAGCTCACCTGGACACCGGGTTTCGGCGCGAAATTCCACACCGTTTATTTTGGCGACGACTTCGACGTCGTCAGCCAGGCAGCCGGAGGATTTCCGCAGGGTGTCGCAAACTACAAGCCCGCTTCCCTCGAATCAGAGAGTGTCTACTACTGGCGAATTGATGAGTTCGACGGCCTTGGTACATATCAAGGTGACGTTTGGACCTTCACGACACCGGGCGCGGTGGGCAGTCCCCAGCCGGCAAACGGGGCGACCGACGTGGGGATGGCACCAGTCTTGAGCTGGACCGCGGCCGACAACGCCACGTCACATCAAGTCTATTTCGGGCTGGACAAAAACGCGGTGCGCAGCGCCGATACCAGCACGTCCGAGTACAAAGGCTCCAAGGCGCTGGGAGCGGAAAGCTACAATTGCGGACTGCTTGACTTGGGCACGACGTACTATTGGCGCGTGGACGAGGTGTATGCCGGAGGCTCCGTCAAAGGCCCCGTCTGGAGCTTCACCGTTGGCGACTACCTCCTTGTCGAGGATTTCGAGAGCTATACCGACGACGACGCAGCGGGCCAGGCTATCTGGCAAACTTGGATCGATGGCTTCGGCACTGCCGATAATGGCGCGCAGGTTGGTTATTTAGTTCCACCCTATTGCGAGCAGACAATCGTCCACGGTGGACTTCAGTCCATGCCGCTGCTTTACACCAACACCGCCCCGGTCACGAACTCAGAGGCCTCGATGACGCTGACGGCGCCGCGGGATTGGACCCAGGCGGGAATTGGAACGTTGTCCATCTGGTTCAGGGGTGATTCGGGCAATTCGCCTGAGCCGTTGTATGTCTCGATAGCCAATAACAGTGGCACCCCAGCGATCGTGGCAAACGACGATCCGGCTGCGGCAACGGCTGATGTTTGGACGAGGTGGCGTGTTTCCTTACAAGCCTTTGCCGATCAAGGAATCAACCTGAGCAACGTGAACGAGATTGCGATTGGCTTGGGCAGCAAGTCTGGCATGCCGGAGGCCGGCGGATCGGGGACGATGTACATTGACGACATCCGGCTGTACCGGCCGTAGGGGCAGGCCCGTGGGACTGGCTGCTTTTGACGGCGCTGTTTCGTCAAAAGCTGCCTGTCCCGCTTGTCAGACGAGAGGGACAGTCAGCTTTCTAAACGACAGAAACCAGACAGTCCCGTGGGACTGGCTGGTTTTGGCGGCGTCGTTCCGTCAAAAGCTGCCTGTCCCGCTTGTCAGACGATAGGGACAGTCAGCCTTCTAAACGACAGAAAGCAGACAGTCCCGTGGGACTGGCTGGTTTTGACGGCGCTGTTTCGTCAAAAGCTGCCTGTCCCGCTTGTCCGGCAAAAGGGACAGTCAGCTTTCTAAACGGCAGAAACCAGACAGTCCCGTGGGACTGGCTGCTTTTGACGGCGCTGTTTCGTCAAAAGCTGCCTGTCCCGCTTGTCAGACGAGAGGGACAGTCAGCTTTCTAAACGACAGAAACCAGACAGTCCCAATGGTCTCACTCCGTCCAACCGGGAAGGGAGACGGTCGCCTGGTAGTTTGAATAGTTATAGAGGGGATTTCGCTCGGGCTTGTAGAGCCGCCCTTGCTTGGGATTGTCGTCCTGCGTGTAAATCCAGAGCTCGTACGGGTCCCACACGACCACCTCGTCACGGCAGTCTCCCGTCACATCGAGCACCGCGTTGCACTGGTAGGGATGTCCATCCGCCGGGAATCGAACGACCCTCCGCCCCAGGCCGTCATACATGCCGCCTTCGGTTACGTCCGGGGACAGCACGAAGAATTCCTCGCTCTTTCCCGTCCAGTTGATCGGCAGGCACATACTGCCATACTGCACAGGCTCGAAATCATAGTACACGTCGCCGTCAGAATTGAAGTAGTGGATAATGCCTTGGTTCCCCCAGAAGTTGATGCTCACGATCTCGAGTCCGGGCAGGTCGTCGCGGAGGTTCGCAATCGCCGGATTCTGCACGTGCCCCAGGAAAAGACGCTTGAGCACGTTGCCCTTGAGGTCGGTGAAGAAAGCTCCCGCATCACTGGCCGCATAGAAAATGGTTGGCTCCGCGTTCGGCTTGAAGCTCGCGACGGCGACGCCGTCCGCATGATCCCGGATATTTCTATCGAGCGACCACAGTTTCGTCCCGTCGTCATCGAACATGGAATAGCCAATGGCGATTTCGTCCTTGCCGTCGTTGTCGACGTCGTAAGCGAACGGGTAGTGTCCCGTATTGCATTGGCCCGTCCACAGAATATCGAGCTTGTCGTTCATCGCCCAGATGTAACGGTAGCGATCCTTGAAGATCATGTCACGATCCTGGCCGAGGCCGCGCAAATCGCAGAAGAACAACGAGTCGCCGAGGATGCGCGGGAAGACGTTATGCGGGCCTTGGTCGTCCTTGGGCTTTAGCGGTGTGGGCTGACGGCACTTCACTTTGCCCGTAGCGCCGTCCGCCACGACGATTTCCTGGTTCATGCAGTAGATCGCCTCGTTCTTACCGTCGCCGTCTATGTCGTGAATCTGGAAGCCCACGTCGTTCGTCAAGTGGTTCTTCCACGGGTCCGGCTTTCCCTTTTGCCAGAGCACCTTTCCATCGAGGTTGACGGCCGTCAGGCAGCTTAGCTCGCTGTTGCGGTCTTGCGGGCCGTGATGAATCACCTGCCCGAACAGAATATCGATCCGGCCGTCGCCATCCAGATCGCCGAACCGTAGATTGCGTCCAACCCCGTAACCCGTCGTGGCGAGCTTCTTCCAAACCACAGGCTTGGGATTGGCCGCCTGGAGTTGCGTTTCCGTTTTTTCCTTGGCAGCGATGCTTCTTTCGACACGCTCAGCTTCTTCGGTGCTTGCGGTGACAGTGACAGAACTGAACTTTGTCGGGACATCCGCCGTCAATGCTATCTTTCCCTCGCCAAAGGTCGAATCTTGTGCCTCCAGGACCACGCCGGTATTGAGCTTGGCTTGAATGTGACTGCCTTCGACCGATACCGTCGTCGTCAAGAACTCGCCTGGGTTCCAATCGCATTGCTCTTCTGCCAAAATCTTCTCGAAAGGTTTGCGATAAGCGACCCCGTCTTTGACCACTTTCAGGATCGCCTTCGGGCCTTTTACGCCGAAGAAGTAATAGCACCGGTCATTCCGATAGCGAAATGCCACGCCGCTCTGACCTTTGTCCGACCGGGGACAGAAACGCACCGAAACCGTGTAGTCTTTCCAGAACTCGCCGCCCCGCGCAACCGTGCACACCATCGGGTGCGAGTGAGTGCTCCTGGTGGTGATCGTCTGAGCGAGCATCGCGTCGCCTTTCTCCTCGATCACCCACCACGCGCGCTGCTCGCGCGTGCCCGTCGTAAAACACGAGACGACCCAGTTGCCCTGAGGCGCCGTTTCACGCACGTAGTGGTATTCGGCGTGAGCACCGATGACGCCCGCCGAGAACATGCCCGGGCGCAGGCTGCTGAAATCGTCCTCAAGCAGCACCGCTTGTTGGCCCGACGCGGCGCTGGAAAGGAACGGGAACACGCATCCGATTGTGATTACGAAAATCTTGCCGATAGCTCTTTTCATGCCTTGCCTCACGATTCGTCAAGGGGAATATGCTTCTTGAAGAATTGCTCCATCTGGTAGACGCAGCGCCGGTTGACGGCTTCGGCCAGGTCCATCACGTGGGGCCAGCCCTCGTACCGTTCGTAGACATAGTCGATTCCCAGTTCCTTCAGTTTCTCCGCCAGCTTGTCTGCCTGGACAATCGGAACCGTGCTGTCGATGGTGCCGTGAAAGATGAGAGTCGGAGGATCGTCCTTTGTCAGATGAAAGAGGGGTGAAGCCAGCTTGTACATATCAGGAGCCTCGTCGAACGTCTTTCCGCCCATGAAATCCTCGACAAGCCCCTGCTTTCTGGCGAAGTCCGTCGTCAAATCGGTCGGCCCGTAGAAATCCACCACAGCGCTGACACGGCTGCTGACGCCACCATTGCCACCATTGCCCTCAAGTGACGGATCATCCGAATACCCGATCATCATGGACAGATGCCCTCCGGCCGAGTTCCCGGAGACAGCGATGCGGTTCGGGTCCACCTGGTATTTGGCGGCATTGGCACGCACCCAGCGAACAGCACATTTCACGTCATGGACGGCCGCGGGAAATGGGGCCTCATCCATCAGGCGATAAGTCACCGTGGCGGTCACGTATCCTTTCTCGGCGAATTTGACACAATAGAACTTCATGTCGCTGCGCTTGCCGCTTTTCCAGGCGCCGCCGTGAATGAAGATAATCGCGGGCGTGGGTTTCGTGCGGCCCTTCGGCAGATACAGGTCCAGTTGGAGCTTCCGGTTCCCCCCGGTCCCATATTCGACGCCAAGGATTTCCTCAACATTATCCGGTATAGAGACATTGGCCGCATCGACCAATTTGATCTGGCCGAGTAGGATCGCGGTCCTGATGGCCTGTTCGTCGGAATAACCTTTGGGGACAGGCGGAGCTTCCGCTCCCTGGACGGCCAACGCGAGAATCCACAAGCAAAAAGTCACCGCCGAAAATAGAGTATTT